>CALMMI010000464.1 GCA_937868245.1 uncultured Ignavibacteria bacterium
AGAACGGAAATTGCAGAATCGACGGTAGTGGTGATATTAAGGTAAATCTCTCAAGTACACTGGATGCAACGATTAACGGAAGCGGATATGTAATATACAGCGGAAATCCTACGGTTACAAAAACAATTAATGGCAGTGGAATGCTTGTGAACAAGTAGGTCTAACAACTTAATTTTTTAAGTACCGTCAAGCCATTTTTTAATGGCTTGACGGTACTTCTGTAGATTAGTCCGTTTTAGGTCAGGTCATTGTTACCACCAAATTTTCTTCTAAACGCAAATAAAGAAAGGCAGTTGTAACAACTGCCTTGACTTGTTGTTTTTTCAGGTCAGGTCGGTTGCTACAACCGACCTTCCTTCTAAACGTTTATAAAGATATGTAGTTGTAAACCGCTGTACATTGGGTAGTTATAACATTGTAGAGATGCACCGTAGTGCATCTCAGAAGCGTGGATTTTACCCCGCAGTACAGGAGACACACTGCGGTGTGTCTCTACATTATAACTACCCAATATCTCTACTACCGATTCTTATAAGATATTATAACTGAACAACCATTGCTGTTTCCCAACACTCACTCCCCTACCAGTTCTGCTAACTTAGGAGCAACCTTCCACAACGCAACTTCCGTTTCCAATGCCCTTTTGTATTCTTCAACAGGGATATCCGCTTTTTTCTCTGCTTTTATCATGATGTTTTTCATGGTATGCTCCGGTGCAATAAACTCCATCAGATGGGCTGAATATCCTTTTGCAGCCAGAATATCCCGTCGCATGGAATCGGTCAGTAAATCTGCAAAACGTTCGCGGGTAATGCCGTCCTGCAGGATCAATCCAACAGCAGGAGGTAGCACACTTTGTTTCATCTTTTCGTTCACATAATGATGGCAACACGGTGCTGCAAGAATAGCATCGGCGTTGTGTGTTACCGCAAATGCAAGGGCATCATCGGTTGCGGTATCACAAGCGTGCAGGGCAATCATAAGATTAACGGGAGTATCCTTGCGGGCAGCTGCTTCTATGGTTGTGCACTCAAATTGAGCATGTTCAAACCCCAGTTTTTTAGCTGTTTTTTCGCAGAAGGATATAACGTGTTGATTCGAGTCAATCCCGAGTAATTTTACAGAAAGTCCGCGTAAATTCACCAGCCAGTGGTACAACGCTAAACTCAAATAGGCTTTTCCGCAACCGCAATCCACAATCGATATTTCTGTATTTTCCGCCGGATTTTTAAGAATATCGAGTGTAGCAGCTATCGAAAGGAAATGGTTTATTTGTTTGTATTTTGCTTGCATTGTGTGGAGTATATTACCATTTTCTCCAGTAACGCCAAGAGCTTGCAGAAGCTCGGATGAGTTTTGCGTTGTGATAATATAATTTTTCTGATCATCGTGCTGCAACTGCTCCCAATGCTTTTTGGACGGTTGTGATTGCCGAATAGAAAGCATCTTTTCCTTACCGGAACTGCGACAATAAAGATCTGCACCGGGAGTTTGCAAATGCGCCTGACGGAACGGTTCATTCAGCACCAAACTAAGCGTAGCGAGAGGTGTCATTTCCTGTGGCAGAATTTGAGTAAAGTGCTGCTTTTGCGTATAAACCGATAGTTGCAACCTATATTCCGACTTCAACATAATTGTTTTCAACGTAACCTTTTGTGGTTTATCCGGCAGGTCAATCATTGCCTCAACACCCGAGATTGCGTCTGTACGTTCCGGCTCGCTTAAAGTAAGAATGAAACGTGAATTTGGGTCTTTAGTAATGAGGTCGGCAATTCTGTTTTGGGCTTCGATGAGCATATTTTTGAGGGGATAATGGAAGAATATTATGCAAATATCCGCATAAAACAACCGTTTTTTGCATGTTTACACAAAATTGATGAAATAGACGAACAGACGAGGGTGGGATTTTGATGAAAGCTGATACAGAAATGACAGTTTGTAATTGCTCTGTGAACCATTGTGAAAACTCCGTAAACGCTGTGGGAATAAATGAAAAGAATCTCCCACATGTTTTCACAGAGTATTACTAAGTTTCACAAAGCAGGTAGGAAATTCTGAAGATTCGATTAAATTGAGATTCTTTGGGCTAAGAATCCCTATAAATGACAGGCAAAATTTAA
>CALMMI010000465.1 GCA_937868245.1 uncultured Ignavibacteria bacterium
TGACGTCACGTTCAACTGGGCAACCTTCGTTGACAGAATCTAAATCAACGAGACATTATCTCCCATAAAAAAGACGAGAACTATCCATTAGAACTGGAAATTATCGACACCTATCAGGCGGATGCCATTCGCCCGATTGAAAGTTTGTCCGGTGGGGAGAGTTTTTTGGTTTCTCTTGCGTTGGCTTTGGGATTATCCGACCTTGCATCACGACGCACAAAGATTGACAGTTTGTTTATCGACGAAGGATTCGGGACATTGGATTCGGACACACTTGATACTGTAATCTCCACCCTCGAGATGCTCCATTCAACAGGGAAAACAATTGGTATTATCTCGCATGTGGAAGCATTGAAAGAACGGATTACTACGCAGATTCAGGTGAGTAAATCGGGGTCGGGTGTGAGTAAGATTACTATTATACCTTAGGTGTATGCTTTACGGGCTGTAAATGACATATCTTAATTTGCATGTCATTCTGAACGTAGTGAAGAATCTCCGTTAGAGCATCCGTCCTGCAAGTTTCACGTTCTAACGGAGATTCTTCGGTCTAAGAATCCCTCAGAATGACAAGAGCAATTACATTGTTTTTAATATCATTGCATTGTTTTGCAGCAGGATCGGCGGTTGTCATGAACTCAGCACAACAAATCAACTTTGTCACCCTGAGCACGCCCAGAAGGGTTCAAATATTGCCTATTTTAATTTTAAATTATGCTTTACTTACGGTGGTAACTGCTTAAATATATCATCAAAATTCGCTTCAATTCGTTTTCTTGCAAGCTTTCCGAAGAATGAAAGGTTAAATGTAATTTCCAGTTTATTATCGCTGAGTACTATTGTTCCGTCGCCAAGCTTTGAATTTACATTCAAGGTATTTCCGACCCAAAGAGTTGTATTGAGTAATGCTGATACATCTTTCCTGGTAAGCAGATTTTGATTGATGTAGTCTTTCATTTCACTTGCAGACATTTTTGTGTTAAACGTTTTACGAATGACAGACATGGTTTTACTCTACTGATATTGAAAAACTATTCACTCTAAGGCAAACCGATAAAGATAAATACTAGGTTAACAGTCCGAGAAGCTGGGCGATTGTAGTACGGAGATCTTTTCTATGGACGATCATATCAAGAAAACCGTTTTTTAGCACTGATTCAGCACGCTGGAAACCTTCCGGAAGTTTTTTGCGGATTGTTTGCTCCACTACACGAGGTCCGGCAAAAGCAATTAGTGCTTTAGGTTCACCGATGTTAATATCGCCTAGCATGGCGAAGGATGCACTTACCCCGCCTGTGGTCGGGTCGGTCATAATCGAAATGTACGGCAGTTTTGCTTCTGCTAATTCGGAGAGGACTGCACTTGTTTTTGCCATTTGCATGAGAGAGAAGATTGCTTCTTGCATTCTCGCCCCGCCGGATGCGGAAATTACAATAAATGGGGTTTTGTGTTTGATTGCCCATTTGGCTGCACGATAGAATTTCTCACCCACAACGGATCCCATACTGCCACCCACAAAATCAAAATTCATACATGCAAAAGATACTTCTCGTCCTTCTATTGTTCCATATCCTATTGAGAGCGCATCAGGTGAGTCCGTACGTTTGTATGCATCTGCCAGGCGGTCTGTATAGGGTTTTGTATCAACAAAGTGCAACGGATCGGTAGAGCGGATATTCGTATCGGTTTCGGTAAATGAATTTTCGTCAAAAAGGATAGAGATATATTCTTCACTTCCGATGCGGAAGTGGTGCTGGCATTTTATGCAGGTGAAGAGCTGTTCTTCGAACTGACGTTTATAAATGACTTCACTGCATGTGGGACATTTGGTAAACAATCCGTCCGGCATTTCGCGTTGCTGTGAGTCTTCTATATTTTTTTGAGAGCGTAGGAACCAAGCCATGATGTTCTTTCGGGTACTATTTCTGAAATTTATGAGCTTTACAGAAAGTACTGTAACTTTACACTGTAAATTCTTAGTACAAAAATAACAAACTATCGGGAGTATTGTACCTTCTGATGTGTACATTTAACGATGCAGCACCATCACCTTCCTCACTTCCTCATACCTCCCTGCACTTATCCTGCAGAAATATACCCCTGTCGGTAAGTCAAGATCAATAGAATATTCCCCTGCATCCATTGTGGCATCTGTTAGTATTTGCCTTAATCCACCCATATAATCATAGAGTTCAAGGCGTACCCTGCCGGATAAACCTATACCGAAGTTAATTCCGTTCTCCTTTGCTTGCAGATAATAACTCTTGCCGGTACCTTGCACCAAACGAATCCCTTTACCGCAAAATTCGCTTATCTCTAAAGTACTTCCTCTTGTAAGAATGTTTCTGCATTGAAGCGTTTGTGCAGAATCTACCGTTAATTGCAGAAGGAAAGCTGTATCAGCGCTCTGAGGTAAGAACGCATTAAACTTCAAAAGTATATCGCCATTCTCTCCTGTTCCTTGCATTGTAAACGGATTGCCTTTTTTAAGTACAGCTGTGGCAATACTTTTGGATATTTCAAGAATTGAATCGAATTCAACAACCAATTCATTGTAATCCAAATGAAATTTCCACGTTTGCACATCGCTTGGAATATGCAACAATGCACTGAATGGCTGCCCCGGGAGAATATTGATAACAGCAGGGCTTAGGGTAAACGATATATCAATGATAGGACGCACTTCAACAACTACGGTATCCTGTTTCTTACAACCACGTTCGTTAATTACAGTGAGGATGTAGGCAGTTGTCTCGGTTGGTGTTGCTACCGTTTGGCTTGATTTTGGGTTCAACAATCCAGTTGCAGGTTTCCATTCATACGAATTTCCCTGTACAGGTGGGAATCCAATAAGTGCGTTTCCTCCGATGCAAATGGTTGTATCCTTTCCTGCATCGGCAATCGGATCCGGTGCTATGCCCACTGTTACAAATGCTGAATCAATACAATTGCCACTTGATACAGTTACCTTGTAACGAGTTGCCGAATCAGGCAGGCTTATTGGATTTGCAATGGTCGGGTTACTTAATCCTGCACTTGGTGTCCAGATGTATTTATCTCCACCGCCGGCATTCAGTTGCACACTTGAACCCAAGCATACCGATGTATCTTTCGATACTTTAGCTGCTATATTTCTGAGTGAGATTACTACAGAGTCCGTCTTCACACATCCGTTAGGATTTGTTACCGTAAGTGTGTACAGTGTTGTTTGAATGGGAGAGGCATAAGGGTTCGATTTTGCGGGGTTGTCTATACCGGTTGCCGGTTTCCAGCTATATGTATTTCCTACTTTTGGCGGGACTCCAAGTAGAACTACATCTCCTTTACAAATAGTAGTATCCCTACCTGCATTTGCGGTCGGCAGAGTATCAACTCTTACAACAACCGTATCGACCCCCAAGCAACCATTGATGTTTGTTGCCTTTTGAATATATGTTGTTGTTACAATAGGGTTTGCTGTTGTTATACTTGCATTTGGATTTGATAACCCTTGAACAGGAAACCACGAATATGTAACTCCTGATACGGGAGTACTCCCGATTTGTACACTACTGCCGGGACACTTAATCTTATCCTTGCCTGCATCTGCTTTGGGTAATGGTATTACTGTTATAACTACCGTGTCCGCACCAACACAACCGTTCTGACCTGTTGCGTTAAGAATATATACGGTTGTAGTGTTGGGGTTTGCATCTGTTTGACTTGCGTTTGGATTTGTAAGTCCTGTTGTTGGACTCCATGAATATGAAATCCCAGCTTGAGGGGGTGTTCCGATTAAAGTAGTTGTATTAATACAAACTGAGGTATCTTTTCCTGCATCTGTATTCGGAATTGGATTCACTACTACAGTTACAAATGAAGAATCTATACAGTTACCGCTTCTGGCAATAACTTTATACTGAGTTGTAACACTTGGCGAGGCAATAGGATTTGCTATTTTCGGATTGTTTAATCCTGTAACAGGCGACCAAATATATTCGTCTCCACCATTTGCTGAAAGTTGAACACTTGAACCGGAACAAATTGGAGGTACTGATAAGGTTGCAGCCTTTATATAACATACCTCGATAAACGTTATATCGTCTAAACCGAAATCATTCCCAGGGGGTGTTGTGTTTTGATTAACGATACATATATTAGCGTTTGTATTATTTCCTGAGTTCCATACCACAAAAAAACGTATCCATGTATTTGTGTTTGCAGGTGCTTGAAATGGAACATCAAGCGGCACACCGTTGATTGAGAATTGTAGAAGTGCAGGGCTGCCCAGTTCCAACGAAGAAACCCATGTGGTAAAAGCATAATCCGTATTTTTTGCAACGGTAACGTTCTCGCACCAAACATTGAGCATAGGTGTTCCTGCGCCATTAACCGCCATAAACAATCCTGTAGGTGGATTTGTATGATCATTCCCTCTGAACGCCGGGTG
>CALMMI010000466.1 GCA_937868245.1 uncultured Ignavibacteria bacterium
GGGCATCATGACAACTGCTGCTGCTTTCGATTTAGCAAATGCAGAAGAAAAAGATTTGGTGGAGATTGCTCCCCAAGCTATTCCTCCCGTCTGTAAAATCATAGATTACGGAAAGTTCCTCTATGAGCTACAGAAACGCGAAAAGGAGCAGAAAAAGCAGCAGCACCAACAGCTTCTCAAGGAAGTACGTTTCAAGTGGCGTACCGACACGCATGATTTTGACTTCAAAACACGTCATGCAGTAGAATTCCTTGAAGAAGGACATAAGGTAAAGGCAACAGTTATGTTCAAGGGACGGGAAATAGTCCACCAGGAAATAGGACTTGCTCTTTTAGAGCGATTTGTAGTGGCACTCGCTGATCATTCTAAAATAGATCAGCCGATTCACTCCGAAGGACGTTCACTGTCGGTAACACTTGCTCCGGAAAAAGTAAAGAAAAAGAAAGAGGGCGACGCGACCGAGCCAGTGCCTCCAGTTGCTCCAAAAAATTGATAATTCTCTCGTAGTTTAATTTTTATTTAATCTTAGGTGTTTCAATGCCAAAAATGAAGACAAAATCCGGCTCGAAAAAACGCTTTACCATAACAGGTAGCGGAAAAATTCGCCGTAATCATGCATTTGTGCGCCATATTCTTACATCAAAAACACGCAAGCGTAAACGTAATTTACGTAAAGCGGGTCTTATCGATGTAGCGGATATGAAGCTCATTCAACGCGCTCTTGCTCTGCGCTAAAAAGCAAACAAATTTCTTTTTTGTGGTAAAGGGGAATATAAGAAGCTCTCCCTTTGCCCTCATCTTAATTTTTAAGGAGTAACGTCATGCCACGTTCTACACATAAAGTAGCTTCCCACCGCCGTCGCCGCAAGTTTATAAAACTTGCCAAAGGATATTGGGGAGCACGTAGTAAAGTTTGGACAATTGCTAAGAATCACATTGAAAAAGGACTTTCACACGCTTATCGCGATCGTCGTCGTAAAAAACGTCTGTTTCGCAGCTTGTGGATTGTTAGAATAAATGCTGCCGCCCGATTGCACGGTACAACATATTCGAAACTGATGAACGCATTCAAGCAAAAGAATATTTCGATTAATCGTAAGATTCTTGCTGATATGGCGATGAATCAACCCGCAGTTTTTGCAGTTATTCTACGCAAAGCTATAGGTTAGATTTCAGTTTTTTTGTAAGTTGCAAGGGCGTTCACTGGTGAACGCCCTTTCTTTTTTGTAAAAATGGCTTTTGAATGCGTTAATTGACTATGAAAATTAAGAGAATAGAACTGAAAAATTTCAAACGGTTTACTAACCTGACGATAGATATGTCGGGGTGTGAAGTGTTACCTAAACTGGTTTTGCTTATCGGGGCGAACGGTTCGGGTAAGAGTGCTGTGTTTGATGCGTTTGAGGTCGTTTCAAAATTTGAATCAAAAGATTTTCCTAATAAGAAAACAAAATACTATTTAAAAAACAAGCAGGAACAAAGTGAGATTCAAATAGAAATCAACGATAATATTCACAAAATCTATATTTCGCCCTACAAAGAAGATTTTCCAGTACATTATCCTCCAGTAATTCCTTATTCTTTATCATTTTATGGTAGGAGTGCTGTGCGGTACGTGTCACGCCTTACCCGCACAAATATCCAGGCAATAGACATTACCAAAAATTCTGACAAGCCAAACTACTATATTGATCAGGACAGCAGATTTGAAAATGATCTTGATACTTTGATGTATGAGATAATGGAGACAGTTTTTAAGGGTATAAATACATCAGATAGCGAGTTTGTAAAGGATATTAAGTCGTTTCTTTCAAGAATTAATGACTCTTTGAAAAGAATATTTGGAGAAGGTGAAAGTACAAGTTTGAGACTAGATAGTTTTCTTCCTCCAGCAGATGGAGTGCCAATACAATTGATGTTTGTAAAGGGTGTATCGGAGATTCACTATGATTTACTTAGTTCTGGCGAAAAAGAAGTAATTAATATTCTATTTAATTTGTTAGTTCGATCACCTCATTATCAGAACAGTATTTACTTTATTGATGAATTAGATGCCCACTTACATACAGAATTACAATATAATCTGTTAAAAGAAGTAGTTGAAAATTGGATTCCCGATGACTCTCAACTATGGACAGCATCTCATTCACTGGGATTTATTCACTATGCCCAATCATCTGAGCATAGTGCAATTGTTGATTTTGATAATCTTAATTTTGATCAAAGTCAAACATTAACAGCTAAAAGCAAAGATGAAAGAAGTGTTTTTGATATAGCTGTTCCATCGGATATGTTGCCATATCTTTTCAAAGATAAAGAAGTAGTTTTTTGCGAAAACACCGATTCAAAGTTATATAATTATATTAGTCTTTCAAATAAGGTTTTTCTTGGATTACATGATAAAAAGGATGTGTTCTTGAGAATCCTGGAAAAAAGTGATGGTGTGCAAGGAATAGTAGATAGAGATTTTTTAAGCGATGGTGAAATTCAAATTCTGTATGGAAAATACACGTCACTGTATATTCTAAATTATTACTGTATTGAAAATTACCTCTTTCATCCGGATAATATTGCAGAGTATAAGCCAGGATTCGACACTTTAGAATATATCAAGAGAATTAAAGAAGTAAAAAATAAAGAAAAAGATGAACTTATTCGAACTTTAGATAAAAATAGAAGTTCGTATATCTTTTTTACAAAGAATAACATACTTGGTGAACAAAACAGTAGTGAGGGGTTCGCAGATATAAAACGAATGCTGGAATCCGACGATTTTGAAGAATTCTATAAAGTATTTTCTATGAAAAAACATACAAATATTTGCAGAATACCCAATGTTAGTAAATCCGATTTGGCAAAGACAAAGTGGTTCCGTAAACAAATTGAAAAAGTATTTGCAAAAAACATATAAGTAATATATAATTAAATTTATTAGATATGCTCCAAGAAATAACAAATCTCCGTTCTCAAATCGAAAATGACATTAACTCAATCTCTTCATCCGAAACTCTTGAGCAATTCCGTCTTGTACATCTTGTCAAGAAGGGAACATTACAAGGTCTCATCGAACGCCTGCGCGAAGTTCCTAAAGAAGATAAGCCTGCTGTTGGTAAAGAACTGAATCTACTGCGTGTATTTGCCGAAAGTGAATTTAATCGATTAAAGGAAAAGTTTGAATCGTCAAAAAATCAAACTATAAAGATTGATTTAACTCTTGACGGAAGGCAAGGCAAAAAAGGAAGTGTACATCCAATCATGCAGACCCTTGATGAAATACTGGCTGTGTTCCGTAAAATGGGGTTTTCTGTTGCAGAGTCGGCAGATTTGGAAGATGATTACCATAATTTTGAAGCATTGAATTTTGCTGCCGACCACCCTGCGCGCGATATGCAAGATACTTTCTTCATTAAGGATGAAAGAAATGATTTGCTTCTGCGTACTCATACGTCATCAGTGCAAATTCGGTTAATGCAGTCTCAGCAACCTCCGATACGTTCCGTTATGCCGGGTAGGGTATATCGTAATGAAGCTGTAAGCGCGCGCTCACTTGCGGAGTTCCATCAGGTTGAAGGATTATGTATCGACAAGAATGTTACCTTCGCAGAGCTAAAAGGAACGATTATTACCTTTGCAAAGGAGATGTACGGTTCAAGTTCTAAATTCCGTTTCAGACCATCGTATTTTCCATTTACAGAGCCAAGCGCTGAAGTGGATATTTCCTGTTACTTATGCGGAGGCAAAGGTTGCAGAATATGTAAATATTCCGGATGGCTGGAAATATGTGGTTGCGGTATGGTACACCCGAATGTACTGAAAAACTGCAAAATTGACCCTGAAATCTATAGCGGGTATGCATTTGGTTTTGGAATTGAACGTGTTACAATGCTTCGTACAGGAATTGATGATATACGGTTGTTGTATGAAAATGATGTTAGAGTTTTAGAACAGTTTTAACTTGTAACTATCAAAATCACTTTTAGAAAATGCTTATGACGATTTCTGAACAATCTCCGGTAAGTACAGTAAAGAAATGGTGGAAATTCTCGCTAACAACGCAAATCCTTGCTGGTTTGGTGGTAGGTTTGTTAGTGGGTTGGGCTTTTCCGAATTTTGGGACACAGCTTTCGTTCTTGCGTGATATTTTTCTGAATTTGATTAAGTCGATAATTGCACCACTTGTGTTTTCTACAATCGTAATTGGGATTGCAGGTGGTGGAGATTTAAAGAAAATTGGGAGGATGGGTGCTAAATCCATACTCTACTTTGAAATTGTAACCACGATTGCACTCTTTTTGGGTTTGGCTGTTGTAAACATTGTTCGTCCAGGGGCAGGTGTGATTCTGAATGCAGATACAAGCACACTGGGTACTATTGCGCAAAACCACCCGAAAACACTAATTCAAACTATTGTCCATATCTTTCCATCGAGCGTTATTGAATCAATGGTTCGGGGGGATGTACTGCAAATTGTTGCATTCTCGATACTTTTTGCAATGGCTGTCTCGGCAGTAGGTGAGAAAGGAAAACCGATACTAAGGTTCTGCGAATCGCTTGCCCAAGTGATGTTCAAGTTCACAAATTATGTGATGATGTTCGCGCCGTTTGGAGTAGGGGCTGCAATGGCTGCAACAATCGGACACCAGGGGCTGGATGTATTGAAGAATCTTGGGATGCTTATCGGGTCATTATACCTTGCTCTTATTTTGTTCGTTGTAATAGTATTGGGTACTGTGGCACTTATTGCCCGTGTTCCTATCAAACAATTCCTTAAAGCCGTCCGCGAGCCTTTTACGATTGCATTTGTTACTACGAGCAGTGAGTCTGCTCTTCCCAAAGCAATGGAAGTAATGGAACGCTTGGGAGTTCCAAAGCGAATCGTCGGTTTCGTAATGCCTACCGGATACAGTTTTAATCTTGATGGAACAACATTATATTTAGCAATGGCATCAGTTTTTGTAATTCAAGCAGTTGAAACTTCCAATCCTGAGTTTCATTTTAGTTTCGGGCAGCAGATTATGCTCATGCTCTCACTTATGATAACTTCTAAAGGAGTGGCTGCAGTACCTCGTGCTTCTCTGGTAATATTGTTGGCTACACTTAATAGTATTCCGTCGCTGCCTGCGGGAATTGGTGCTGTTGGTGTAGCAGTAATCTTTGGTGTGGATGAATTGATGGACATGGCAAGGACATCAGTTAACTTAGTAGGAAACTGCTTGGCAACTGTTGTAGTTGCAAGGTGGGAAGGTGAATTTGATGATGTGCGTGCATCTGTTTTCGGAACTCCGAATGAAATGGCATTAGATTTAGCTGAAGGTGAAATAGCTTTTGCCGGAGCAGAAGAAATGGGATGAATCTGAATAGCTGTAAAATGTACGATTATCCTAATTGCAACCTTATCGGTTACAGAAGCAATAGGAGTTGATATTTTTGATTCTTCCAGTTAGAAAATAGTATCAGAAATGTAGAACCGTATTCTATTTTGTGTTTTATCTGTATTTTTGTAAAATAAATTGAATGCACCTGTTGCATCTTGATGCCGTGTCGATTCTGAACTCTTAAAATGCCAATATACACCCTATCATGGAGATTCAATGACTATTGTATTATTTAGTACGTCAGGCGTTGACAAAGGCACACAAGCTGCACTTCTTTCCGAGAGAAAAAGCATTCCACATTTATCAACCGGCGAAGCATTGCGTCAGGCTATTGCAGCCCAAACTGAACTTGGAAGAGTAGCAAAACAAATTGTAGAATCGGGTCAGCTTGTTTCGGATGAAATAGTAACTGGTATTGTAAAAGAGGCGTTAGATAAACCTGAATATGTAAATGGTTGTATTTTTGATGGTTTCCCGCGCAATCAAAGTCAGGCTATAGCATTAGATTCGTTACTTGAAAAAGTAGGGAAGGAAATTGACAGCGTTATCAATATCAAAGTTGCAAACGAAGAAATTGTTGACCGCATGCTAAAGCGCGGACGTAAGGATGATTCCGAAGAAGTAATTCGTCACCGTTTGGATATTTATAATAATCAAACAGCCCCTCTGTTAGATTACTATACAGAGCATGGTAAGTTAATTTCGATTGATGGTAATGCTGATGTGGAAGAAGTGTATGCTAGGATTGAAAATATTCTGTAGTAATAGTTCTTCTTATGGTTTTTTAGTGGAGTAGCAAATATTTGCTACTCCACTTTTTTATACTTGTTCAACTTCTTTGGCTTTGTAATTCTCCTTATATTGTAACCTATGGAGTTTTGCATACAATCCTTTTAATGCAAGTAGCTCCTGATGAGTTCCCATCTCACGGATTTCACCCTGATGAAGAACAATAATCTTATCAGCCCGTTGAATTGTAGAAAGTCGGTGTGCAATCACTATAGAAGTCCTTCCCTCCAACAATCTATCTATCGAACGCTCAATCAGTTGTTCGGTTTCCGTATCTATACTCGATGTTGCTTCATCCAAAATGAGAATATCAGGATTGGTAGCCAGGGCTCGGCTGAATGAGATAAGCTGTTTTTGTCCTACCGATAGATTTGCTGCCCGTTCAATCATTTGGGTCTCATAACCTTCCGGTAGTTGTTCAATAAATTCAGACGCACCCAATGCGGCGGCTGCTTCACGAATCCCGTCTTCAGAAATAAATTCCCTGCCAAGTGAAATATTCTCACCCACACTTCTCGAGAATAAGAATACGTCCTGAAGAACGAGAGCTATCCTCGACCTTAAGGATTCTTGTGTAATTGACCGGATACTAATACCGTCAACCAGAATATCACCTTCCTGAAAATCGTAAAACCGGCATAATAGATTGATAATCGAGCTTTTGCCGCTTCCTGTAGCCCCGACTATTGCAATCGTTTCACCCTTTTTAAGGGTAAAACTGAGATTCTTCAATACAGGTGTTTTTCCATCATACGCAAAAGAGACATTTCTAAATTCGATTGATTGCTTGAACGATTTCATAGCAATAGCATTTGGTGAATCCTCAATTGCATTTTCAGTATCCAACAGCCCAAAAATTCTTTCAGCTGCTGCCATAGCGCTTTGAAGTGTATTGTATTTTTCGGTTAAATCCCGAATTGGACGGAAGAACATTTCAGAGAATTGCATGAAGGCAATCAGAACACCTACGGTCATTTCACCAGAGAAAATTGTTCTTGCTGCGAACCAAATAATAGCACTAAGAGCAAGTGAGCCTATCATTTCCACAACAGGAAAGAAACGGGCATAATACCCAACCGAGCGTAACTGCAGTTTTGTATGAGCATCGTTAATTTCATTGAAGGTTTGAAATTGCGGCTCTTCACGGGAGAAAAGTTGAATAGTAGTTGCTCCTGTAATATACTCATTAAGGAATGAGTTCATACGTGCAATCTGTGTACGGATTTGGGCATACACAACCCGTACTTTCCGACGGAAAACGGTAGTAGCAATGAATAAAAGAGGCAGAACTGCAATTGTTGCAATTGTCAGCTTCCAACTTGTAATAAGCATGAAACACACTATAGCAAGTATTAAAAGTGCATCGGCGATAATGAGAACAACGCCTGATGAGAAAAGTTCATTGAGCGCTTCCACATCGTTCGTAACGCGAGTGATAAGCCTTCCTACAGGAGTAGTGTCGTAGTATCGAAGGGAGAATTTTTGAATGTGCTTGAAAACTGCAAGACGTATGTCGAGCAGTACTTTCTGCCCAATCCATTGCATAAGATAGGTTAACGAGTACTGAACGATAGCAGAGAAAACCATTACTCCCACAATCAGGAAAGTCATGGATAACAAACCTTCACCATCGGAAGTTACTACATACTTATCGATTGCTATTTTAGTAAGATATGGACGCAGCGGTGGGAGAGAAGACGAAATTATTGCAAGCAAAAAACCCACACCAATCCACCTGGTATATGGTTTTAGATATTTTAAGAGCCGCTTGAGAAGAGATACATCGAGTTTTTTATAGAGCTTATCATCTTGTGGCTGCATTGTGTCTGGGAGTATTGAAGCATTAATAATTCAGAAGAACAAATCTTCAGAAAATATGTAGAATTTTTGAGAATTCTGAATCTGATAAATTACTTTTAGATAGAATCTAATATACGAATTTCCAACCATCTTATTTTGTGTGTTGAAACAACATTTATTCAAAACATTATCATTTGCTTTGAAGATTTAATGCCTAAAAGATGCCCTGTAAATGGTAATTTTGCATAAAACAATACGTAATTACCGGAATGTACTGAATAATATGCTAAAAGAACTCCTCAAACCGGAAATTAAAGAAATGATTGAACTTCACCAATGGTCAGATTTGCGTGAAGTACTCGGCTCGTGGGAGCCACCGGAAATAGCTGATTTAATGTTGGATGTAGAACAGTCGGACAGAGTGCTGCTATTCAGATCATTACCGCGTCAGATTTCTGCTGATGTTTTTTCATATTTGGATTCCGAGCAGCAAGATGAGCTGCTTCATGAACTTACCAATCAGGAAACACGTGAAATCCTGTCTCAACTCTCTCCGGACGACCGTACTACATTGCTGGAAGAATTACCTGCGGAAGCTACCCAAAAACTCCTTACGCTGCTCTCTCCCGAAGACTTAAAGGAAGCAAGGCAGCTTCTCGGCTATCCCGAACAAAGTATAGGAAGGCTTACTACACCCGATTTTGTGTCTGTCCGAGCTGACTGGACGGTGGTTCAGGCTCTTGAGCATATACGTCAATACGGTAAATACAGCGAAACAATTAACCGGATATATGTTACTGATAATAATGGAAGACTATTGGACGACATAATGCTCCGTGCATTTATTTTTGCCGACCCAAGAGACTCTGTACGAAGCATAATGGATTTGAATGTTGTGAGTGTTTCTGCTTTTGATGATCAGGAAGAAGCAGTTCGCGCTATGGAAAAGTACGATATTCCGGCACTGCCTGTGGTAGATTCTGCGGGAGTGTTAATTGGAATCGTAACATTCGACGATGTGATGGATATTTCGGAAGAAGAAGCAACCGAGGACTTTCAAAAATTTGGTGGTATGGAGGCACTTGATAAACCGTATAATACCATCTCATTTTTTTTTTTTTTTTTTTTTTTAGCAGGTTGGCTGGTTATTTTGTTTGTGGGCGAGATGCTTACCGCAACAGCGTTGGCATATTTCGAAGGTGCATTGCAGAAGGCGATTGTACTTTCGTTGTTTCTGCCTCTTATAATGTCGAGCGGTGGTAATTCAGGCTCGCAAGCTGCTACACTGATGGTTCGTGCTATTTCTCTTGGAGAAGTTACTCTTAAAGATTGGTGGTGGGTAATGAGACGTGAATTTTTATCGGGTTTATTACTCGGTACAATTCTAGGAATAATTGGGTTTCTCAGGATAGTTGTGTGGTCCAAATTCTCAACAATATATGGCGATCATTACTTGTTAGTTGCGCTTACGGTTTCTTTTTCATTGGTAGGCGTTGTGTTATGGGGGTCATTAAGCGGTTCCATGCTGCCGTTCGTTCTAAAGAAATTGAAGTTCGACCCTGCAGCGTCATCTGCTCCTTTTGTGGCTACGCTTGTGGACGTGACCGGGATAATCATTTATTTTTCCTTTGCAGTGTGGCTTTTGAGAGGAACTTTACTGTAGTAGAGGAAGGTAATTTGAAACCGATGTTTGTTCCAACATTGAGAGGTATAAGTTTAAACTAAAACAGGTCTGAAAATTCAGACCTGTTTTAGTTTATTATTTCATCTTTAGATACACCTTAATTTTCACCTTATCTGCATAGGTTTTATCATTCCATATCTCTTTATCACTACA
>CALMMI010000467.1 GCA_937868245.1 uncultured Ignavibacteria bacterium
GCGAACTCCGTCGAACTCAATAGAAGCATTTAAAATATCAGGTCTGCTGAGTGCATAACTTTTAAGCGAAGACTGGTGCGTTGTAACTACAAACATCGCTTTGCGCTCAATAAAGCTGTCCAAAATTCCTGCAGCTAATGCTCCACCTTCTTGTGGGTCTGTACCTGAGCAAATTTCATCCACAAGAATCAAAGCCTGTGGAGAGCAAAATGACAATATATCACGAAGCCGAACAATTTGGGAACTGAATGTACTAAGATTATTCTCAATAGATTGGTGGTCGCCAATTGCGCAGAATATCGAACGGACATTGGTTTCACAATCACCAAGTGGGAAAATACCCGAAAGTGCCATAGCAATATTCAATCCTATACTTTTAAGTGCAACAGTCTTTCCACCGGCATTCGGACCGGAAATAAGATGTCCGCGAGTATCGGATGTAAATTCAATCGATAACGGAACCGGACGTGAACCTGAACTCCATTGTAACAACGGATGGTACACATTACGAAGCTCTATACGGTTTTCATCCAGAATCTGTGGTTTGATACCCTGGCGCTTGAGTGCATATTGAGCTTTTGAATAGATTGCATCAAAGTTTGCTAATATATCGATTGAACTTAGAAATTCTCGTGCCTCGGCTCCAAGTTCTGCGGTAAGGGTTGAAAGAATCCTTACAATTTCACGTTGCTCTTCATTATAGAGCATCGATAGCTGGTTGTTCGATTCAAATATTTCTGAAGGCTCAAGAAAAACCGTAGAACCGGTTTGGGAAACACTATGAATAACCCCGGGGATTTGGCGTTTATGCTCTACTTTTATAGGCAACACATATCTTCCTTCGCGTTGGGTTACATAGTCTTCCATCGCCAAATCGTCTTCAACAACCTTTTGCAGAATTTTCCGTAACCGTGAGCGCAGTTTTGCTGATGTTTCCTGTATTTCCCTGCGGATGTTGGCAAGTTCTCGGCTTGCAGAATCGCGCACCATTCCTGTTTCATCGATTGCATCATTTATATGCTTTTCCAGGAATCTGCTTTCATGAAGGATGCTGCAAAAATCAGTGAGACTTGGTGTATTCTCCTGCTGCTTAAAATAAGCTCTTAACAGTCTGGATGAACGGATTGCCTCCATTACGGTAATCAGTTCGGGAGGAGTTAGATATGCACCTTGAATTAGCGATTTATGTAACTGAGGGCGTATGTCGGTAAGTCCGTCTAAAGGAATAGCTTCGTTTCGTGCAAGCAATCCGCGTAATTCTTCAATTCTCTCATGCTCAGCTCGTAGCCATTGAACATCTTCTACAGGGACGGCTTGAAGG
>CALMMI010000468.1 GCA_937868245.1 uncultured Ignavibacteria bacterium
CGCTTATTTGTCATGTATCGAATTAATTGAAATGTACCGTCTGTTCCATTCTCCCGGATTTGTGTGAAAACTGTTTTCAGAGTACTTCGATTCCTGCGAGGTTTCGAACTTATCCTTATACTGTCTGTTATTTGTAATACGTTGTATTCTTTGATGACAGCTGCGTCAATTGCAATTATCCAGCCGATACTCCAGGTGATTTTCAAGCAGGATTCAGCTCATACTGTAACTGATGCAGTTCCGGCAGGAGCAGCTTCCGGACTGAAAGACCAATTTTATTATTGGATAAGTACCGTGGTTGTTTCGCCGGATAAACAGATAATGCTGTTCAGACTGAGCCTGTTCATAATAGCTGCCTTTGTAGCAAAAAATATTTTCAAGTATCTGGGAGCTAACCTTAATACCCGGTTAAGCGAAGGTATGGTTAAATCTATGCGGGATTCACTGTTTTCCAAGATGGTGAATCTGTCGATGGATTTTTTCAACAGGAGCAAAGCGGGTGATCTTATCTCGCTTGTAACGAATGATATAAATACGATGCACGGGAGTATCTCGCCGCTTGTGATTACTCTTTTCCGTGAGCCGATACAGATAACAATCATGTTATTCATGCTTATTTCGTTCTCGCCAACGCTTACACTGCTTGCGTTCAGTACAAGTATTTTCAGTTTGATTATTATAAAAACCTCTACTAAGTACATTCGCCGCTATGCTTCCAGAATGCAGAAATCCACTGCAAATTTTACGTCTGTTCTTCAGGAAACAACTTCAGGTATCCGTGCAATCAAATCATCAGGAGCTGAGACACATGCTATCAAAAGATTTATGGATGAAACGTATCAGTACGTGCGCTCATCCATCAAAAATCAAAAGGTTGTGGATTTAGTCCCTTCGATTAACGATGTACTTGCAATTGTAGCCCTTTCTACTGTGTTGTATGTAGGTGGATTGCAGGTGTTCGACGGCAAAATGAACGGGTCGGACTTAATGGCTTTTCTGTTTCTGTTGTTTGGGATTATGTCGCCTGTTTCTGCCCTTGCCGGAGTTCCTTCACAAATCCAACGTGGTTTGGTTGCTTCCGAGCGGGTATTTGAAGTTATCGACAGTATGCCAAGCGTAGCATCAGGGAACAGAGTGCTAACAGAGTTTACTTCCCAATTGGAGGTAAAAAACTTTACGTTTAGTTACAACCAGCATCCGGTGCTCCAAAATGTATCATTTACAATTCCAAAATCAAAAAAGATTGCGTTTGTAGGTCCAAGTGGTGGCGGTAAATCTACGATGGTTGATACAATCATCCGCTTCTACGACCCGCAGCAGGGGGAACT
>CALMMI010000469.1 GCA_937868245.1 uncultured Ignavibacteria bacterium
TTATCAACAACTAACAAATGTAGAATTTATGTCCAGTTTTTAGGGGGTCGGTACAGTAATAAGTTTGTACAGAGTAGAAGAAAAACAAGAGAGAAAATTAAAGAAGTTCTATGTGGTAAATGTATAACCGAATTTCTGCAATGAAATGATCTGATTACTATTGTTCGAAACTTAGTGAATCATTCCATATTGAAAAATACCCTTCCAATTTGGAATGGTATTATAGTTTTTCAGAAAAAATACAGGGAATATGGTGGTGTTGTAATTATTTGATATACAAAGAATTACTTGCTTTGCAATCTGTAAATCAAACCAACTGGCACACCATTTTCAAATGAATATTTAAAATTGCCTCTTTACACTAAAAAATCAAAATAATATAATGATAACTGTTGCTCTAATAGCCCTTGCTGTCCTCCTCTTTGGAGTATGTTACAAATCCATTAACTATTTCGAGAAAATCTAATGATTGCGCTCCTTATTCTAGCCATAGTAATGTTTGGCTACTTGTGTTATGTAATGCTGAAACCTGAAAAATTCTAAAACAAATCTATTATGAATACAGAAATTATTGGTGTTGTCGGTATGTTCATTGTAACGCTGTTACTTGCAATACCACTTGGCAAATACATTGCAAATATCTATTCTGGAAAGAAAACATTTCTTGATTTTCTGTTCAGTCCGATAGAGAAGATTATGTTCCGAATAAGCGGGATTGATCAAACCAAAGAAATGAACTGGAAGCAAAATCTAACGGCTTTGCTTACGATTAACTTTGTTTGGTTCCTTGTATGTATGTTTATTTTGATGAATCAAGGGTGGCTGCCTCTCAATCCTGACGGTAATCCTTCGATGTCGCCAGATTTGGCATTCAATACCGCCATTTCATTTTTGGTGAATTGTAATCTGCAGCATTATTCCGGTGAAAGCGGACTGACGTATTTCTCGCAAATAACAGGTATAATGTTCCTTCAATTCGTAACTGCCGGGACTGGAATGGCTGCTTGTGCAGTAGTCTTTAATGCGACGAAAGAACGCCAAACAGAATCTCTCGGAAATTTTTATAACTATTTCCTTAAAAGCTGCACAAGGATACTGTTACCGATTTCCGCAATCGCCGCTGTTATCCTAATATTCAGCGGTACACCGATGACATTTGAGGGAAAAGACACGATTATTTCGATGCAAGGCGATACGGTTCAAGTGTCGAGAGGTCCGGTTGCTGCTATGGTAGCAATCAAACAAACAGGCACAAACGGAGGTGGTTGGTTCGGTGTAAACTCGGCTCATCCGCTCGAAAACCCGACCTATCTATCCAATATGGTAGAGAATATCCTGATAATCCTTATTCCTATTGCAATGGTATTCGCGCTTGGGTATTATCTGAACAAACGTAAACTCTCGTGGATGATATTCGGGGTAATGACCATAGGATTCTTACTGCTTCTTGCACCAACAATCATGCAGGAAATGAAAGGAAATTCCGCGATAACTGCGATGGGAATAGACCAGCATCTCGGCAGTATGGAAGGTAAAGAAGCACGTTTTGGCTCAGCAGCTTCTGCCTACTGGGGAATTACGACAACTGTCACCTCAAATGGTTCAGTAAATTCAATGCACGATAGTTTCACACCGCTTTCCGGTGCATTTACAATGCTGGGAATGATGGTTAATTCACTCTATGGCGGGGTAGGAGTGGGGTTTCTGAACTTCTATATATTTATCATCTTAGCTGTTTTTATTTCCGGTTTGATGGTAGGGCGTACACCCGAATTATTCGGAAAAAAAGTGGAAGCACGCGAGGTAAAGATTGCCGCAATTATCGCAATACTTCACCCGCTGTTGATCCTCGTTGGAACTGCTCTTGCTTCTCATTATGCTGCAAATAATACCCAAATGGGTTGGTGGTTCAATGGTAATGCAAAAGGATGGCTTAATAACCCAAGCTATCACGGATTCTCGGAGATGCTCTATGAATTCACTTCATCGGCTGCAGACAACGGGAGTGGTTTCGAGGGATTGGGTGATAATAATCCTTTTTGGAATATTACAACCGGTGTGGTGATGCTTCTTAGCCGCTATTTACCGATTATTGGTCCGGTGGCAATTGCAGGGTTATTGGCAAACAAAAAGTATATCCCTGAAAGCGCAGGAACACTCAAAACAGATACTGTTACTTTTGGAATTATGACTTTAGCAGTGATAGTGATTATTGCTGCCCTGTCGTTTTTCCCTGCGCTCGCTTTAGGTCCGTTGGCAGAATATTTTAGTGTGGGGTAATCTTAAAATCACAACAATGAAAAACAATAAAACATCATTATTCTCAAAAGAATTAGCAGCGGTTGCCTTCAAACAATCGTTTGTGAAACTGAATCCTAAGGATTTGATACACAACCCGGTCATGTTTACGGTAGAAATCAGTACTGCCGTAATGCTTTTGGAATCACTACATCAATTAATGATATCGGGTATTGCACACGCATTTATCTATAACAGCACAATTTTTCTTATTCTATTGTTGACATTGCTGTTTGCAAATTTTGCCGAAGCAATTGCCGAAGCGCGTGGGAAAGCACAAGCTGAATCTCTCCGTAAAACGCGTGAAGAAACACCTGCAAAAGTATTAACCGAAAATGGAACTCTAAAAACAATCAGCTCATCAGAACTTCGCAAAGGGGATGTATTCTACTGCGAAGCAGGAGATATTATCCCAACTGATGGGGAGATTATCGAAGGTTTAGCCACGATAGATGAATCTGCAATTACCGGAGAAAGTGCACCTGTTATACGCGAAGCTGGAGGCGATAAATCGAGTATTACCGGAGGAACAAAAGTTCTCTCTGATAAAATTAAAGCGGTAGTATCTACCCAGCCCGGTGAGTCATTTTTGGATAAAATGATTGCACTCGTAGAAGGTGCAAGCCGCCAAAAAACACCGAATGAAATTGCACTTACAATCCTTCTTGCAGCTTTTACACTTATCTTTATTATTGTGTGTGTAACGCTCAAGCCATTTGCAGACTATGCTAATACTCCGATTACAATTGCAGCGTTCATTTCATTATTTGTGTGTTTAATCCCGACTACTATCGGCGGACTTCTCTCAGCAATCGGTATTGCCGGGATGGACAGGGCATTGCGTGCAAACGTAATCACAAAATCAGGAAAAGCAGTAGAAACAGCAGGGGATATTGATGTTCTGCTTTTGGATAAAACGGGAACAATAACTATCGGTAATAGAAAAGCTACGAATTTCTATCCTTCTAAAGGGATTGAAATGAATGAATTTGTGAAAAACTCTGCACTCAGTTCCTTAGCTGATGAAACACCCGAAGGAAAAAGCATTGTTGAACTGGCCGGAGTTGAGATAGTAAAGTACTTATCTATCGAAGGTGCTTCGCTCATCAAATTCACTGCTGAAACACGCACAAGCGGGGTTGTCCTAAAGGACGGTACGAATATTCGCAAAGGCGCGAAAGATGCCATTAAGAGAATCACGGAAGTAGCAGGAAACATCTTCCCGAATGATACTGATGAACAGGTGAAAGTTATCTCCTCAAAAGGAGGAACTCCGCTTGTGGTAATGAAAAACGAGATTGTTCAAGGTGTTATTGAATTACAGGATATTATCAAACCGGGTATTTCTGAACGCTTCGACCGTTTGCGTAAGATGGGAGTTAAAACGGTAATGGTAACAGGTGATAATCCCCTCACAGCAAAGTTTATAGCCGAAAAAGCAGGGGTTGACGACTACATCGCTGAAGCCAGACCCGAAGACAAAATGAACTATATCAAAAAAGAGCAGCAAAGCGGAAAGCTCGTAGCAATGATGGGTGATGGCACAAATGATGCTCCTGCACTTGCCCAGGCAGACGTTGGTGTAGCAATGAACAGCGGAACACAGGCAGCCAAAGAAGCAGGAAACATGGTGGACTTAGACAACGACCCGACCAAACTCATTGAAATCGTGGAAATTGGTAAACAGTTATTAATGACTCGTGGAACGCTCACAACGTTCTCGATAGCCAATGATGTGGCGAAATATTTTGCAATTGTTCCTGCACTGTTCATCGCTTCGATTCCTGCATTACAAGGGCTGAATATTATGCGGCTTCATTCGCCGGAAAGTGCAATTCTTTCGGCGGTGATATTCAATGCGATAATTATTCCTGTACTTATACCGCTTGCGCTAAGAGGTGTAGCATATAAACCGATAGGAGCAGAAGCAATTTTGCGGAGAAACCTTTTGATATACGGACTTGGCGGGATTATAGTTCCATTTATCGGGATTAAACTTCTTGACCTTATAGTTGCTTTATTTATATAAAAACTACAATGAAAACAAACCTATTGCCGGCACTAAAACTCACTCTTGTTTCATTAATCTTCTTCTCAGGGATATATACTCTTGTTATTTGGGGAATTGCGTACATTTCTCCTAATGGTGGTAATGGAGAGATTATTACAGCTAATAACAAAAAGTACTATTCAAATATAGGACAATCCTTTACCGAGGATAGGTATTTCAATTCCCGTCCATCTGCCGTTGGATATAATGCTGCAGGTTCAGGTGGAAGTAATAAGGGACCAAGCAATCCCGAATATTTGGTTCAGGTTCAAGCACGGATTGATACGTTTTTGGTACATAATCCGGCTGTAAAAAAAGCAGAAATTCCATCTGAATTAGTAACTGCTTCGGGAAGCGGTTTAGACCCGCATATTTCTCCTGAAGCTGCACTTATTCAAGTGAAAAGAATTGCGAAAGTAAGAAATGTGAGTGAGGCGAAATTGATAGCACTTATCACAAATAACACAGAAAAACCTTTACTTGGATTATTCGGAACAAGTACTGTAAATGTATTAAAACTCAATATTAATTTGGATTCAAACCCTTGAACGCTTCCGAAAATCTTCAAGGGCTCAAGAATAGAATTTTTAATTTACTATTACATAAATAACAATGAAAACAATAATTGCTTTATTAATGCTACTAATTGCAATTCCAACAACTGCACAAACAGATATTGAACCTAAAATCCCCTTCGAGGGAATTGATATGTCGTGGCAGAATGGTAGTGATCGCCGCGATTCATCGGTCTTTAAAGATATGAAATTCTTCACACCAAGTATTCTAATGGATGTGAATTATACCCATTCATTTAATAACCCGAATGATAATACAGTGGTTGGTTCAACTGCACTTGCCCGTAATAACGAAATTCAACTTTCGGCTTTACATTTTGGTGGTGATTTTAACTATGGAAATGCACACGCACGTGTTATGACTCAATTTGGCACACGGTCAATTGTTGTACCGAGAAATGATTACAGTCCGTATCGCGGACAATATCAACTCGCAAATGTGTACCGTTATTTAAGTGAAGCGTATGCCGGGTATCATATAGATGAACTGTACGGAATAAATATTGATGCAGGTATGTTTATGTCGTATATCGGGTTAAATTCCTATTATCAGCCTGAAAATTGGGAATACCAAGCATCGTTTACTTCGGACAATACACCGTGGTTTTTCAATGGAATTAGATTTCAGATATTCCCATCAAAATATGTAAAAATTGAACCGTGGATTATCAACGGATGGCAAAGTTATGGTAAATTTAATAACATGCCCGGAATCGGCGGTAATATCACGTGGATGCCTAACAGCGACATAAAATTACTCACGAATAACTATTACGGAACCGATGCTGCATTGATTCCTGATAGAGTACGGTTTCATTCCGATAACAGTTTCTTAATGAGGTACTATAACAATCCGGGGTCGAACACAATTAGCAGAGCTGCTTTTTCACTTACAGCGGATATTGGTTTTGAAAAGGGAGGCGGGGTAAATGGTTTTACTGATGGTGATTCTACAAAAGGACCAGCGCAGTATTTTGAAAGTATCATGTTTTATAACCGTCTGTGGTTCTTCGAGAATAAAATGGCGTGGACAATCGGAGGGGGATATATGACCAATCCCGGACGTTACTTAGTTCTCTATCCGACAGGTCAGGCAAGTCCATTGCCGAATCCAAATAATCCGACACAAACAGAGGGAGCATTTCCGTTCAGTGCCAGCCCGGGTGATAAATTTGAAGGATGGGACATTTCAACCAATCTTGATTGGATGCCTAACCAAAGCATAACGTTCAGAGGAGAATATGTGTATCGTCATTCCAGTGTTCCGTATTTTGCAGGCTCTGGTGGGGTTACATCGCAAACAGGATATTCTACAACACCTCTAGATCCAAATTGGCGACCTGATTTAGTGAAAACCGAAAGCAGGTTTATTCTTGCAATGTTATTTAGAATATAGTCGTTGTAGCAAATCTTTATGAGCTGATGTAATTCATCAATATTAATAAAAGAATCAATATAATGAACCTCAATCAAAAACCAGACTTAGATACCTTAAACAAGTGGCACGATGACCCCTCAAACTGGAAGTTCGGAATATTCTATTATAACAAAGAAGACAAGCGAATTTTCCCTCCAAAACGACTTGCAATATTAGGGTGGACAGTGAATTTTGCAAACCCGTATTCGTATCTTTCTTTGATAGGATTGCTAATCGTAATTTATTCTTTTTCAGAGTATTTAAAGTAAAGGGTTACTGTTCTCTCAAAAAAGCTATCAACAATATGCTATCAGCCAACAGCTAAAACTTATGTCCGACTCACTCCATACTCCAGAGCATTTTCTAGAACTTATCCGCAAATCGAAGCGTGGTAAGTTCAAGGTGTATATAGGTATGAGTGCAGGAGTAGGGAAAACATACCGTATGCTTCAAGAAGCGCAAACGCTTCTAAGGAATGGAATAGATGTAAAAATCGGATATATTGAAACCCACAACAGGGTAGAGACATCAGCTCTTCTTGCAGGATTACCGGTTATACCAAGGCGAAAACTATTCTATAAGGGAAAAGAGCTGGAGGAAATGGACGTACAAGCGATTCTGATTCTACGTCCTGAAGTGGTTATAGTTGATGAACTTGCGCACACAAACATCGAAGGAAGCAAAAACGAAAAGCGGTGGCAGGATGTTCTTGAAATTCTTGACGCAGGAATCAATGTTATCAGCGCAGTTAATATCCAGCATATAGAAAGTTTGAACGACGAAGTAAAATTCATCACAAATGTTGATGTTAAGGAGCGAGTACCCGATAGTGTACTCTCCCAAGCCGATGAAGTTGTGAATATAGACTTAACAGCCGACGAGCTAATCATCCGATTAAAAGAAGGGAAGATTTACGCGCCTGATAAAATACCAATAGCACTCCAAAACTTTTTTACTCCCGATACTATACTTCAGCTCCGTCAACTTGCACTTAAAGAAGTGGCGAGCCAAGTTGAGCGAAAAGTGGATGCACAGCTTTCTAAAGCTACGGCACTCAAACATGAACGCTTTATGGCGTGTATCAGCAGTAATGAAAAAACCGCTAAAAATATCATTCGCAAAACAGCACGGTTAGCAAGTTACTATAGTAGCAAATGGTGTGTATTATACGTACAGACACCTTCGGAAGCTCCTGACAAAATCGCTCTTGATTCACAAAGACATCTAATTAATAATTTCAAACTCGCCACAGAATTAGGTGCAGAAGTAATTACAGTCAGTAGCTCGAAGGTTGCTGCAACGATAGCTGAAGAAGCAAAAAAAAGAGAAATAACTACTATCTGTATTGGTAAACCACACCTAAGTCTTTTCAAGATATTACTCTCAACAAATGTATTTAATCAGCTTCTCAACAAATTATCAACCGATGCTATCGACTTAATCATTCTATCCCAATGAAAATCAAAACGAAACTTACACTCGGTATCGGTTTGCTCTTTGTAGCAATTATTGTACTTACAGGAATTGGTATAAAGTACACAGATGCGCTTGCTACGGATTCTGATAAAATCCTCAAAGATAACTACAACTCTCTTGAATATGTAAGGATAGTACTCAGAGCGTTAGATGAGCCTAAAGAAAATCCTCAAAAGCTTGCTATCATACAAGAAAACTTACAGAAGCAAGAAGATAATATTACCGAAATTGGCGAAAAGGAAATCACAGCTCGCCTTAAAGATCATTTCAATGCTCTTAAAACCAATGCAGATACAAACGAACAAATAACCGTCTCGTTTAGAAGAGATTTATATATAATTATGAATCTTAATATGGAGGCAATCGTTCGTAAAAACAACATTGCAAGGCATACAGCACGTACTGCTACAATTTGGATGTCGGCTGTTGGTGCATTATGTTTTCTTATTGGGTTTACAATACTTATTAATCTTCCAAGAAGTATAGCAAACCCAATTCAAGAACTTGCACAAAGTATAAAACAGATTGCAGCTAGAAATTACTCTCGGAGGGTACATTTCGGACAAGAAAGTGAGTTTGGCGAAATAGCTACGTCGTTCAATACGATGGCAGAAAAATTGGAAGAATACAACAACAGTAATCTTTCTAAACTATTAATCGAGAAAAAGCGGATCGAAACACTTATTAATAATATGCAGAATCCGATTATTGGACTTGATGAACACAATACCATATTGTTTGTGAACGATGAAGCTCTCAAAGTGATAGGTCTGAAAGCTGAAAACACAATCGGACGCTCAGCGAAAGAAGCATCAATCGGCAATGATTTGCTTCGTTCACTATTGGATGAAGGCATACTTCCGACCGATGATAACTCACCCACCAACAAGCAACAGCCAATCAAGATTTACGCAAATAATAAGGAGAGTTATTTTGAAAAAGAAGTTGTAAATATTGCAGTAACTCCAACAGGTGAATTACACGAGCAGCATATCGGACACTTTATTATCCTGAAAAACATTACACCATTTAAGGAGTTGGATTCTGCTAAAACTAATTTTATTGCAACTGTCTCGCACGAACTGAAAACTCCTATTGCATCCATCAAACTAAGTTTGCAACTTCTTGAATCTAAAAATGTTGGTATAGTTAACCCTGAACAAAAACAATTGATTGACAGCATCAGCGAAGACACTGAGCGGCTGCTCAAAATCACCGGTGAACTATTGAACCTTTCACAGGTGGAAACAGGGAACATTCAATTGAATATCCATCAATGCAGTCCTTATGAAATTCTTCATTATGCGCTGGGAGCGGTGATGACACAAGCGGAGCAGAAGCATATATCCTTGAACGTTGCAGCAGAAGAAAAACTTCCTATAATTAAAGCTGATGCAGAAAAATCTGCATGGGTTTTGATTAACTTCCTGACAAACGCAATCCGCTATTCTCCCGAACATTCCACAGTGACTATTGAACTCAAACACAAAGGAAATTCGGTAGTATTTGCAGTGCAAGATGTAGGAAAAGGAATTGATGTTCGCTACCGTGATAAAATATTCGACCGTTATTTTCAAGTGCCGGGCAGTAGCAAATCAGGTACAGGGTTGGGCTTATCTATCAGTAAGGAATTTATTGAAGTGCAAGGTGGTACAATTGGAGTTGAGAGTGAAATTGGGATGGGGAGTCGGTTTTATTTTACATTGTCTGCATAAAAGTAAAACTATGAAATAAAACTAATATTTAGTTATATCCGTATATTTGCAGTAATAAATTCCCAACTGATATGAGGTTTAATTATATGCAATCCGAACTTATTTTTCAAATTGAAGAATCAATTGAAGGTGGTTATGAAGCTCGAGCTTTAGGCGAATCCATTTTTACAGAAGGAAGCGACCTTGAAGAAGTCCGTGCCAATATTCGTGAAGCAATTGAGTGCCATTTTGAGCCTGAAAACAAGCCTAGTATTATTCGATTACATTTCGTTCGAGACGAGGTCTTTGCTTTATGAAGCTTGCAGAAGTTTTCCTTTTTATGTTTTATTATGCTGTTATTGCATAATAACCCCTTCTAACCCTTCTCAAAAATTTTCTCCAGTTGCCGAACACTACTTCCGAAAAACTTATTTCCCTTGCTTGTCTTGAATCCTGAATCATTAAGTTTTGCAGCAATGTAACGGTATGTTGCTTTTTGCTTTCTTAGAACTTGGATAAATGAATAGGCGCGGCGGTTGTTTTCATTTTCGATTGCTTTTTCGTGGTGTGCTTCCCTACCCTTCTTACGCATTTCATTTGTGAAGTTTTCCGGCTTGCCTAGTTTGTGTCCTTGTGCTTTTTTTGCGTTTAGTGCTTTCTTTGTTCTTTCGGAAATCATTTCCCGTTCCTGCTGGGCGAGCAGAGCAAAAATACCGATGGTCATTGTATTGGCGTCGGGGATGTCGCAACAGGTAAAATCTACTTTAGAATCGCGTAATTGAAAAATGAAACTTGCATTTCTCGATAGACGGTCTAACTTGGCGATGACGAGCGTGGCGTTATTGGTCTTTGCATAGCTGATTGCTTTTTGGAGTTCGATTCTTTTGTCGTTTTTACCTGATTCTATTTCGGTGTATTCATCAAGCAAAACATTTCCACTACCGATATAATTTTTGACAGTATTCTGTTGCGCTTGCAAACCAAGCCCGGAACTTCCCTGTTTTTGGGTTGAAACGCGGTAATATGCCACATAATTTCTCATTTTTCGGTTTTGTAATGATTCATAAACGGACGTCCTTAAAATATTACAGAGCAAAAATAGGGGATTTGAATGAAATAGCAGCCTGAAAATGGATAAAAAGGAAAAAGGGAGAAGCAATTCTTGAAATTGCTTAATGGTTTTAAAGGTCGTTGCTCATCTGGCAGTTCTATAATCATTCAGCTATAACCTATAATTTAAAGAATGAGAGAAGCTTTATATAGATTGGAGAATGAAAAGTGAATTATTGTTTAAGAGATTCTAAACCCTAAAAGAGGTGGATTTTAATATAAATCGTTTATGCAATAACGGCGATAACAAAAAACGACCTATCAATTGAAAGTAAATAACATGCTTGTCCAATTAATTGCAAAATTGCACATTATTCATTATCTATTATTCTCTCATAATTCAATTCAATCTCCTTCACCTCTTCTTCAGTCAATCCTTCAAATTCTTTCTCTATCGCTCTTTTGGAAAGTTTGCCGTTATTCTGTTCTAAAAACCGTATTAATAATGCCACCATTTTATCGGGCATCTCGAGATGATCGTCCAGCCATGCTTTCATCTCATCGTATTGCTGCAAGTATGCTACTTCTTCGGGAATGATATTTTTAACTGTATAATCCACACATTCAAACAAAAATTCCGCTTGCAGTGTCGCATCAAAATAGCGGTAATAATCTATGGTTTCATTCAAAACTTCTACATTGTTTTTGGGTGTTTTTTTCCATTGTATCAATTCAAGCAAAGGATGTGAATAACCCTCCAACAATTTTCTATATTCTTCAATCCTCTCCAATATGGCAGCTGAGACCGGAAATATAATTCCTTGCGGAGTGAATTTCATTGCTGATAGCAAATGATGAATCAGATAACGGTGCAATCTGCCGTTTCCGTCTTCAAATGGGTGAATGAAAATGAATCCGAACGCTATCGCAGCCGCCGAGAGAACAGGGTGAAACCGATGAGCTTCCATATATTTTGTTGTATCAATGAGACCCGCCATCAGTGTTTCCACATCTTGCCATTGTGCCGAAATATGTTCAGGTATCGGCTCACCGGTTCTGCGATCGTGCTCACCTACAAAACCGCCTTCTGTGCGATACCCCATCTTCACAAACCGACTGTTCTCAATTACTATTTGCTGCAATCTCAGCAGCTCATCTTTGCTTAGCTGTTTACTTCCGGCTTGCCCGATAGCTTTTCCCCAGCGGGAAGTTCTGTTTTGTGTGGGATTTTCGCCTTCGATATTAAACGATGCTTTTGAATCTTTCAGCAGCAAAAATGCAGAAGTCCTGGGCAGAATATCTTTGTGAATTTTACTGATTACCACACCTGTTTCTTGAGAAAGGTTTGCAGCTATGAATGTATCCAAAATTGATGTTCTGTGAATAAGCGGACAAAAATTCACTGTCCCAGGCAGATTGTTTTTTATTCTGTGGCGGAGGGATTTTATAGGTACATTTGTGCAATATTGTAATTTTTCCTCCATAAGAGGTATATAATTGCCATCCTTCAAATCAGGAACAGACAATGTTTTCCCTGTCAGCCATTCGTATAAATACCATATCCTTCGGCTGTATTGGCTGAGAGGTTCATTGAGTACCCATCCTTCAATGGTCTTTGAATCAATTATCTCAAATAACTTTTTGAAAAACAGTAAGTTTATACCCTCATACTTCAGTGCAAAAACCAAGTGATTGTAGAGTGTATCAACCGGCGCATGACGGGGAGTGAATACCAACCAACCGGCTTCTTCATCTGTATAACGTCTGTTTTTTTCGCTTATCAATGCTAATTGACGGGGAATAGGAACAGGTAATTTTAAAGCATCAATAACTGCACCATACCCAACAAGATACCCTTCTTCAGGAGCTGTTCTGCCGTAAAAACTGTTTATTTTCTGTGAAAAATGTTTAGTAGTCATTTCATTCTGTGAAATTTGTTTAGTTGCAGTTTTCCTGAAAAACGTTTATATAATGTGAATAGTGTGTGTGTTTTGAGGTGCTTCTGTGAAAAATATTTATTTTTATTAGATGGATTAGAATGAATTATAAAAGTGGTATAACAAAAGCTTAACTTGAAGGCATCAAAAACAGGGCATTTTTATAGAGACTAGAGGCGTTTCCCTGACGAAAAGCGTTTTGTTGTGCAAAGGGGGTTATATAAGGGAGTTTGAGGTTTTATGTATAGAGCATTATTAGGGTAAACTATGGAGTTCGTTCACTCAAAGCAAAACGGCAAGAGCTTTTTTGCTCTTGCCGTTAGAATTGTTATGAGGTTGTATTTTTTTAAGGAGCAAATATGTAGAAAAAGTGTCTGGTAATTTCAGGACAATTCAGAAAATGTGTCAGGCTATTTCAGGACAATTCACAGATATTTTAGGACATTACAGAGGTCAATTCAAAATTCACCTTCTTTTATATTTACCTTCATCTACTAGCACAGTAACATATTCTTTTATTAATCTTTCTGATGTTGCCATCTCTACAAGCATATCAAAATGAACTCGAAGTTTTGTTGCCATTTCTGAGTCTCCTTCTTCTATCAATAATTCGGGAAATAATTCGGGAAATTTTTTCTTCAATGATGATCTTACATCTAATTTGACATAAGTTGTACCATTAATTTGATATTGTAATTCATGTACATACATCACTCCAAAGGATGGATCAGAAAATATCCTGTCCGCTTCATCCACCGCATCCACTCCTTCATCTGTAAAAGATATGGTCAGTCCAGCTCCTGCAATGTGGGCAGTTGCTAAGGTAGAGACACGAGAATAATCTTCCTTTTCATCAATTTTCTTATATATCTCTTTTTGAATGAAATCAAAGATTTCAATTGATTTTTCAAAAAAATAATCGAGATATTCCAATATACCCAATTCCTTCACTCTGGCTATATATTCTACAATTACCTCCTTTATGGGATCATTTTCGCCAAGAGGAGTATCTGGGCCAAATTTTCTATCTCTTCTGTATATAGTCATTGATTTGAATGTTAAGGTTTTATAATAATACTTTTTATTACAGATCCAGTGTACTGCGCTTGAGGTAAATTCTGCCCCCCACCCCTTGCTTTAAACCTTGGGTCAGGATGAGTTAATGCCCATTTTTTAAGCTCTTCTGCATTTGCTGCATCATTACCAACATTTGGTTTTATTCCAACGTGTCCATCTTTTTCAGTTAATATAAAACCTTGGTCTTCTAAAGCCTTCCGGCTTAGCTTATAGATAATTTCACCACTTTTAAGCTCATAGTTTGCAACTATTTGTGTTATTGTAGTAAAAGTTGACAAACCACCCTTTGCACTATTATAATTATCGTCTATTCCAGGCCTTGGGGTAAATGCTTCTCTAAGATCGTTTGCTGATCCTGCTCTATAAAGAACATCATCATCATCCTTCTTTCGTTCTTCTGTTCCCACAGGAGAAGGTATACGCCTTGGCTCTGGCTCTGGCAATGGGTCTGGTTGTCTAGATGCTAAATCTTCTATCTCGTAAGGCTCCGCTTCCTTTTCGATCTCATTGTAAATTATGAAAAGAACAATAGTGGCTCCAAGTGACTCTAATGCCGCCCCTGCTTCAGCTAAAGTCAAACCCCCTCTACCTAGGGCAGACCATACACTTGAACGTGCAGCAGTTCCAGTCGCCGTAGCCGCAGCAACTCCTACAAAGGATGGTACTTCTGCTTTTGACGGTTCACGGGTTTGTTTCGTTTTTGATGATACATTTGGAGTTACCGGTAGATTAATATAGGCAGAAAAGTCAGAAAGTGAAGGAGGCTTCTGTGTATTAACAGGATTACGGGCGCAACTTTCTCCACATTCTTCACACAAACCCAATGGATCGCTAAACGATATCGGATTATTTCCGAATGTAGAGTATGGGCTTGCCCACGGTTTCACTACCGGATCTTGTGACCACCATCTGCCTACCCTAGTATCTATCTCCCTAAAGTCAGTACTATAATTCGCACCAGTAACGCCGGCAGGAGAAACTCCGTTATCCCGTTCCATGCCATTATAACCGTAACGGTAATAATTTGTTGTGGAAACATCTAACTTTGATGTCATCCCCGGTCTATCCATGCCGAATGGATAAAAATAATTTCGGGTTGTTGCCTCCGGTAAGAACTTTCCTGTTGTACCGTCGGGAAGCTTCATATCTGTAAATACACTGCGTACATTACCCAAGTGGTCCGTAAGCTCGTAGTTCTTCTTCTCTATTGTCCGCTTAAACGTTTCGTCCGCTCCTGTGATGGCTCCTCTGTCTGCATACGGAAGCATCATGCCTAAACGCCCTAAGCCATAGATAGGAACTTCCTTTAACTTCAGAGGAGAAGATGTAAATGCCCATGTATTGGTATTGTACTCACGCTTTTGCTCATAGACAGCTAAAACTTTTGAACCTGACGCATCGTAAATATAATACGTAAGCACATCAAAGTCTCCCATTGTAGTAGCACTGGCGTCGACTGTCTTACGAACTATATTGCCATTCGGTCCATAGAGATTGGTCGTAGTTTTATTAGAGGCTCCATTAGTAACAACTACTGAACTAACCTTATTAAAAGGTGTCCACGTAATTGAAGCTATATTGTTTATAGCATCGGTTTTCAGACTTCCTGTTTGGTCATAAGAGTAGTTATCTGTTGCCGTTTGGTCGGCAAGGTCGATACCTGTTACTGCCCCATTACCATCATCTACGTGCTTTAAACGGTTATTACCCGTCTGATATATATAGGTCAACTCATCCATTGGATTAGTAGCTCCTGCAATCGCTACATTCCGATTGAGTGCAGTAAAATTACCGTTTGCATCATATTTGTAGTCCGTATCATAACCGTGATCCGTTACAAAAGTACCGGTCGTTGGCGAAACCGTTTGGAATTTTTCGTTCCTTAACCTACCTATTACGTCGTATTGATACAACGAGCCTGTCTGGATTTTAAATTCAGGGGTTACAGGTAGCGTAGTACCATCTGGATTATACACTTGCTCAGCCCACGATGTAATTCCCCCACTATAGAGTAGGTTGGCCGGAGCGAGATAATCATCCTTCTTCGTATATGAACCGGTTGCTATCGAATTGAACTGCGATTGAGTACCTCCCTGTATCCTTCGGAAATCACCCGGATAATAATTAAGAGTCATACCAAAGACATCTTTGGCAAAAGCAGTTAGAGAAGCGGTTCCTGCATGGCCGTCGCCGCCCGGGTCTCTGTCCGGATCGAGTGCAGGATGGTTGATTGCCTTTAGCATCCCCTGCAACGTATAGGTGTAATCCACTCCTTGCAGGGAATCTTCTCCTATTGTAGTTCGCTTGAGGGGTCCATGCTTGAAATATTGATAGGAGGCATCCTTATCCCATATAACTCCGTCGCGAGAGGTTTCCACACCAACAATTCGGTCGTTTCGGTCATAATTATACCGTTCGAAAATGCGGTCGTTATACCCAACCCGGAACGACACCATATTGACCCTTCCACTGATAAGGTCATAT
>CALMMI010000470.1 GCA_937868245.1 uncultured Ignavibacteria bacterium
CTGCGGAATTTCGTACCTTGCAGAGGTATCCGGCAAGCCAAGCACATTTTTTGGAAAATATTCGGAAGATTGTCCGGCATTTTGTCCTTTTCCGGGTTTGAATAAAATTACTTCGTCAGCTCCCGAAGCAGTAATTTCCCCGGCGGAAACAGCAGAAGGGATTAGAAATAATCCCAATAAAAATACATAACACTTATATAAAAAAAACGTATTTTTGCACAATAACAACGTATTTGTATTACTCATATTATCTTTGGAATTTAGATGAAATCTTTCGTTAACCCACGTTTTGCAGCCGTAAGCGGTTTGATTCTCTTGGCTGCTCTTTCACGACTCTTGCCACACCCGCCTAATTTTGCACCGATTACTGCTATGGCTTTATTCGGCGGTGCATATATTACGGATAAACGTCTTGCTTTTATTGTACCCTTGATTGCCATGCTTATCAGCGATTTGTTCCTCGGTTTCCATTCAACACAACTTGTTGTATATGGCTGCTTTATGCTGATAACTTTCATCGGCTTCCGACTCAAGGATAACAAATCCGTTGGTAGAATTGCAACCGCAACAGTTATCGGGTCAACTCTCTTTTTCGTACTTACTAATTTTGCGGTGTGGGCATTTGGTTCCTATTACCCATCTACCATGACAGGTCTTATCGAGTGCTTTACTGCAGCAATCCCTTTCTACGACCGTTCTATCTTTAGTAGTATGATGCTAAATACTTTTATTGGTGATGCATTCTTTACAACGATATTTTTTGGTGCATTTGCTCTTGCTGAACAAAAAATCCCGCTTAAAGTTCGCAAGTAAGAATTGAATTTTCTGGACTTATTAGATTAATCAGAATTTTACGTAATGGCAGTTGTTTCAACTGCCATTTTATTTTTAAATGTAGAGTAATTGGTGGTTGATCATATACGAGTATTGTTGAGTAAAGATAGGGCTGCCCCTATCTAAGAATAGAAAAAGATACAACAGATAGATAGCCCCATCATTAAAGCTAAGAAAATAGGGTAATGCCCTATCTCTACTGAGTTTTCACAAAAGCAACACTCATCATTTAACAGCCAACAAGCGCTAAACTTAAACCTCTCCCATGTGTTTTTGCACTGCAATATAACTCTTTTAAAAAAGAAAATCCCCTTCTTTGGTGAGAAGGGGATTTTTGATTATCAGCATATAAAAACAAACTTTACTCTCCGGAAATATCTTCCCGAAATGTTTCGCCCATTTTCCGCCCTGCCTCTGCTGCTGCTGCTAATAGGACTCCTTTCACTTCTTCGTCACTCATCGACAATAACTGAATCATATTCACGATTCCACTAACACTTCTACCAATTGGGGAGAACACTCCGGCAGGAGAAATGTTGCTCAACTCAATAGTTTCACTCTCCGAATTTTCCCATACTTTTTTACCGCTGCTTCGATCAATAATACGGCATGTAACTTCTACATTAGCAACTACACTGAACTGGGTGGATGCCAATTCATAACGTTCTAACAACGTTTCCGCTATGAATTCCGGATTGTCCCGAATAGTATTGACGGGTTTTACCGACGCATACCGTTCTAAAATCTGCTCAAATCCACCTGCTACCGACCATGCTAATGAATCAGGACTTACTGCACGTGCAATTTTACTTTCTACTGATGACGAAGCAATGGTACTTCCAATTGTACCGATTGTATTGATAATTTGTCCGAAAACGTGTGAACTATCCTTAACAATTGGCTTTGCAGACATATAACCCAAACAAACTACGCCTCTTGCAGCATCACCTGAAAGCTGGTAATCCGAGTATATTGATGCGTTTCTCAATGTAACCGTATTCAGTTTATTGAGATGTCCGCATCCCATACCAAGAAATGCATATCCAACTACCAACAAGACCGATAAACGGGTATATACCTTACACCTCATTTGTTTTTTCCTGAAGTTAACGAAGAAGAAATTGCAGAAAACGCCTTAGCAACACCGGAAACAACCGATGCTGCTTGCATGAGCGGACCTTCTATTTTCCTTTGAAGCACCATTTCAAGGTCATTTACTCTTTTGGCAATAGAATTGAAATACTCAATTCCAGTATCCAAAGCTTCAAATTGTTTATCAATCTGGATTGCTGTATTGCTTGTATCTTCAAAAGTTTTGTTGGCTATAGATAATGTTTTCTCTACATTTGATTCAATCCGATTGATTGCCTTTACTGCTTCATCGAGCGACACAACCGACTTCTGCATAAACACCCGTGAATCTTTAAGTGCAACGATTACATAGATACACATTGCTGCAAAACAGAGCAATGCAATCAATCCGGCTATGGCAAGAAATATTGGCATCATAAGTTAAATAGTAATATTAACAATATCTTATTTGAAACAATATTCTTTTAAAGTTCAGTATCCATATCAGCTATATGACGAACTTCAGCTTTAAAAGCATCTACTCCAGCTTTAGCAGCGTCCCGTACTTTATTTACCCCATCACCTACAGAATCTTTTACATTTGCTGCACGGTATTTTGCTTCCTGAATCATTTGTTCGGCATTATGCATCAAGCTTTCAGCTTGTGATTTTGCACTTGAAACAATTTTGTCAGCTTGCATTTTACCTTGATTTACCATGTGTTCGGCTTCATCACGGGCATTTGAAACATAGTCTGCAGCTTTATCGTAAATTTGACCTGAACGGCGAGCAATATCTTCGCGTAATTCTTCACCTGATTTGGGTGCTACCAGCAATGCAGTGATTGCTCCTACTGCTCCACCGATAAGTGCTCCTAATAAAAAGC
>CALMMI010000471.1 GCA_937868245.1 uncultured Ignavibacteria bacterium
CGAGTATTGAATATGTTATCATAGAAGTATAGTATAGTAAAATGTAAATAAATATATGTGAGGGTATTTGTTGTAATTTTTTTGTGTAATGCTATAAAGAAGCAATAAAAATAATGTTGATAAATATTTACAGGTCAAGTCAGGTGCTACACCTGACTTTCAAAAAGATGCCGCTAAACCGTCAATGCTTTTGTTTATAAAGAGGTTACTTTAGTGCTCAATGTATTGTTGCCGATATATGACAAGTAAATAATTAAAAATAGTAGTTAGTAGTACTTTATTGTACTGTCATCCTGAACTCGATTCAGGATCTCCGTGGCTGTCTGGTCGTGCTGTTTCGGATGTACTGTTTCGCCTTCAAGCGGGGATGCTGAAACGAGTTCAGCATGACACGACGGCTAAGTTATCTGCAAATTAAGAGAAGTCATTTACAGTTAATGGCAACCGTAAAGCTGACTGCAAAATAATGTAACTACATATAAATACAATACTCTCACTTGTCATCCTGAACTCGATTCAGGATCACCGTGGCTGTCTGGACGTGCTGCTTCGGACACTCTGATTTGTCGTTATAGCGGGGATGCTGAAACGAGTTCAGCATTACACGACGGTTAAGTTATTTATACAGAATATGTACATTTATTCTGTTCTTCTACTTACTTTATGTTCTCAAGCTACTCTACCCAAATTATCACCTCATCTCCATCCATTCATCCCGCGTGATTTTATAACACGTATGCGGCGAACCTTCGTACTCAAACATATTTATAAAACGCAGCCCTGCTTTTTTGAGTACATTATTTGATGCAATATTTTCGCAATCAGCCATCCCGTATATCTCGTTTAATTCCATTACGTTAAAACCATAGGTTAGCGACGCTTTTGCAGTTTCGGTTGCATACCCCTTACCCCAGTATCGTTTTATGAAACGGTAACCAAGATCATAATAGTTGATTTGGTTATTTACAATTGTTTTCACAAGTTTTATTCCGCTCCAACCGATAAAATCTCCCGATGATTTTTCGATAACTGCCCACCGACCTATCTTATTATCAATATATTGCTGCAGAATGGACTGTATTACATTCCTGCTTTGTTCCATTGTAGTGATTGGATTTTTCCCTAAATAAGTATGAACCTCCGGGTCGGAATCCAGTGCAAAAATATTGTTTTCATCGTCGGTAATCAATTCCCGTAATATCAAACGTTCTGTTTCGATAAATGTAGTCATGTGATATAGTTAGATTAAGTGTAGTGTTTGCAACGGGAAATATAGATTATATCCTTTGAATACTCAAGGTAGTACTCTAATATAAAACATCCGGTTAACTACAAAAATAGAGAAAAATCGCGAGTGTATTCCTTTGCTTTTTGCCTGATTAATTCATGATATTCAGCCCAACTTTCCCATACGGATTTAGCCCATGCCCTTATTAATTCATCCCGTTTATCATCGGTATCAGCTTCTAAAACGGTTGCTACGGTAATGGATGCACTTTGTTTCGGTGGATTTAATTTTTCCCATTTTTGTTTTGGGATTTTCATGTGTACCAGCTGCACTTGACGTCCGCTGAAATTATGTTCAACTGCCAGGCAAAGTCCGATAAGCGCGTAAAAGGTAGTAATATCTTTTGTTACCCCGCCTGAATGTTGCGCCCCGTAAGAGTCCACTGCCAACTGATGAATGAAAAACGTATCACCAACTGACATCGTATAGCCTGAGAGTTGATTGTAGAGTTCTGCGCACTCACCCGACGCATTATATCGTTGGTGGGGCGGGAGATGCTTATCTATCAAATGCACTCCGCAGCCCGGGCAGATTGTAAAATTAACTTGTTGCATTGTATGGGGATATAACTAACGTTACGTTGTTATTCAAAATTGTTAATCAATACCGGCAATATAATAAATCTTGCTCAATATTGTTAAAAGAAATCGAGGCAATGTCTTTTGAAATAAATGTATTGCAGAATCATGTATGTTGAGTAATTTTGCGGTATGGGGCTTGAGATTGTTGGATTTATATACAAATTATGCAATCGAAAACAAGTATAGCACTATACATGACATTTCAAAATAAACGAACCAACACAAACAATACAAACATGTTATGAAAACCACTCTTACTATTATAATACTCATACTGTTAGCACTTTCTCAGGCAGATGCGCAGTGGGTGCAGGCAGACGGACTCTACGGCGGTGATATTCGGTGCATAACGTCATCCAACAACGGATACCTGTTTGCGGGTACAAGCAGCGGCGGAATATTCCGGTCAACAAACGGGGGCGATACCTGGACAGCCGTTAACAACGGCATGACCTTCCGCACTATACTTACGTTAACCTCAATAGAAAATAGAATATACGCAGGGACACTCGCCGAAGGCGTATTTCGCAGTACTAATAACGGGAACGATTGGGTGCAGGTAAATTCAGGTTTGACCAATAAAAATGTGAGTGCTTTGGTTGGGGAAGGCTCAACAATGTATGCCGGAACCCGCTACGGTGGGGTGGCAAACGGAATTTATCGCAGTACGGATGCCGGCGACAGCTGGTCTCCCGTAAGCACGGGCTTAAACGTTCCGGATATTATAACTCTTGCTTCTAGCGGGCAAACATTATATGCAGGTACGGTAAACGGGGTGTACAAGGTTACCAACACTGGTACAAACTGGAAAATGGAAAATATAGGTTTGCTGAATACCGAAGTTTGGTCTTTTGTAATGTACGACGGGCTTGCAATCTACGCCGGAACGTATGGTGGAGGGGTGTATCTAACCATGGATGACGGCGCAACGTGGACAAATGTTACAACAGGTATGAACAACCTGAACGTTCGTTCACTTCTTAGGGTAGAGTCAACTATTTATGCAGGGACTTTCGGAGGGGGAATTTTTAGTATCGATAATGCAAGTAGCGAATGGTAGGAGGTAAGCACAGGCTTAACAAATAAAAATGTGAGCGTTCTCTATCCTTTATCCGGGAATTTATTTGCAGGAACTATCGGCGGTGGAATTTACCGCACGAATGACTTCGGAGCTAATTGGACGGAAATAAATTCCGGTGGTTTGCGCAATAGGGATGTACGGGCATTTGCTTCAATCAATGGAAGAGTGTTTGCCGGAACATTCTCAGGAAAAGCGTATCGAAGTACAAATAACGGTGTGAAATGGGAGGAAGTAAGCGCAGGATTGAATGATATTCCTATTCGTTCGCTTGAGCAGTGTGGTGGGAATATCTTAGCCGGAACATTTCAGGGAATGTATTTAAGTACTGATAATGGCAATAGTTGGTCATCGCCTGAAGGGGAACTTACAGGATTAAAT
>CALMMI010000472.1 GCA_937868245.1 uncultured Ignavibacteria bacterium
GGCGATACGAATTTTATGCCTCTTATAGCTGAGGTAAAAGTAATTTCCGAGTCGATGGAACAGGCATTTCATCAGCTGAAGGAATCCTTCCGTAAAAAGCTATGATGAAAATTTGAATAAAAACGTATCAATATTAGGCACCAAAAAGATTGCCAGATTCACCGTTTTATTTTCATAATTACTACCTAATTTGAAAGTACTCCTTCACTACTTCCTCTGCATATATTTAATTGGCAAATTCACCGTAGTTTTGCCCAAACACTCCCAGATTGCATACCCCTCAATTAATTAGCGTTTACTTTTTAGATTCTTTGGTAATCACCAGGTTCATGAGCTCAAAGTTTATTTTTTTGATCTGAAATGATATTTGCTGAAACAAATCTACTTTCCCGCAGTCAGTCTCAGTATAGTATAAGTATTGTAATTAATAATAAAATCAGGTGAATTTGTAAACAACTACAATTTCAATCTGCGTGTTCTGCATTTTAAAAAGAACATAACCTCTACGATGAATTCACCCGAATCCACCTAAAATTACAGGCAAAAAGTAATCGTAAACTGCCCTTGGGCAGCAATCATTTTTTTCGTTCACTTATTGGAGGTACTGACCATGCGTGCTAAAAATTCTTTATTGACCCTTTTGGTAGGGGTGTGTTTACTGGAATCATGTGCATATATTACCGAACGTCCAAGGGAGGCAGCTACACCTATTACTCCCGGGGGAACAATTCGCAGGTCGTATATCGGTCCTGTAGCCGGAGTAAACCGATCACTGCATTCAGGAGGATTTTCTTCGAGATTTTCAGAGGCATCCTGTCCGAATTTTAATACAGGTACCGATAATGGTTATTATTTGGGACTTTCGGGTGAATATTTGCTGGGTGATGATAAAAATTCCAATTCATCAATAATTGCCCGTGTCTTGTATGATTATCAACCTGCATATTTTACAATGCCCGGTGATGACTATCCATCAAGACTACCAAATGGCAGTACAATTAGAACAGCAGTGCAACATACAACTAAGGCTCAATACAGACTGTTTCAATTTGAGGCTATGTATAAATTGAATGTACCGGGTACATTCCTCGGTATTACAGCTGGACCTCAGTTCGGTATCCCAATTAGCACCGAACAAGACCAGCGATATGAGCTTGTGTTCGACCCAAACAACCCGGGTATCAATTTCTTGGATGCCGATTTGGCAAAAATTGTTCCTCACGAACATTGGACGGAGGGCTTTCAACCGAGATTTACAGACGGAACGAGAACAGCAATTCAATTATATGATGGACCTATCATACACGCAAGTAATTTTAGGGCAGCAGTCAAACTTGGATTGCAATACGAACTTTTGCTTGGAAGAGCAGTGTTGGTGCCATGTGCATACTATAATATCGGCATAACCAGAGTCAATCCTGATGACGCATGGCGAGTGAACGCAATGCAATTTGGAGCTGATTTACGGTATGCCTTCTAACCATACTGAGTGAAAAACCTATTGCAGTTTGCATGGTTTTCGAATGCTCTTTGCCTACTTACATAATAATGTATTCGAAAGTTCTGACATGTAAAGTACCGCAAACATATAGGAACTATACAAAAAATCAGCTTATCTCTTTTGTATAGTTTGGAATTGTGGTATATTGCATATTATCTGGGGTAAAAAACCAACCAATTTTCGAAAGAAGGAAACCAATATGTTTGAATTAAAGTATTCTGCAGACAGAAGAACAGTTGTATATATGATTATTACAACATCATTGTTAATATTGCAATGGAATCTGAGCAGTATCATCTATCCTGTCTATATCCTGTCGTTATTTATGGCAATTTCTGTGGCGGTTATTGCTCATAATCATAATCACGTTCCAATGTGGAAATCTCGCCCGATGAACATCTTTACCGATTATTGGCTGACTGTTTTCTACGGGTTTCCAGCTTTCGGATGGATTCCAACGCACAATCGTAATCACCACAATTTGAACAACAAAGAGGGTGACTTTACGATAACCTATAGATTAAGTGAAAAAAACAATCTGCTTACCTTGCTTTCGTATCCATCGATGAGCAGCTATTTTCAACAAAAACCTATCCGTGATTATTTGAAATTGCTCTATAAAAGTAACAAAACAAACTTTTATTTTGCTGCTTTTCAATATGTTGCTTTGGCTCTGTTGTATATAGGCGGATTGATTCTCGACTGGAAAAAAACATTACTCTTTATAGTTATTCCGCATCAAGTTGCTCTTTTTTCGATTCTGATTTTCAATTATTTACAGCATGTTCATGCAGATGAAGAATCAGATATCGACCACTCACGCAATTTTACCGGGTTTTTAAATACGCTCCTCTTTAATAATGGATACCATACAATCCATCACAAGCGGGCTAATTTGCACTGGAGTTTAACACCTGCAGAGCATCATAAAATTGAGAATATGATTGACCCTGCCCTTAATGAAAAGAGTTTTTGGAGATTTATAGTTCGTACGTATTTTGCTGCAATATTTGTTCCTCGTTTAGGAACAGTATCTAAACGTCTGCAAAGAATAGAAGCAAAGAAAAATCAAGCAGCTACTACTATTCCATCAACAAATGAGCAACGGACTACTTCAGTTCATAGCATGTAAATTGAAATCCAAGTAGAGAAATATAGAAAAAGCCCTTCCGTTTGGAAGGGCTTTTTTATTGGCAATATGCGGATTAACGGGATAACTCTCTAAAGATAGTTCACTTTTGTTAATTCCAATTCAATACTCTACTGAATTACGACTTCTTCTGGCGAACCACAAACACAGGGCAATTTGCTTTACGAAGAACCTTCTCGGTAGTACTGCCAAAAAGGAAATGCTCGAATCCACCACGACCGTGCGTAGCAATACAAATCAAACTGATACTATTATCATCAGCATACTGCAAAATCTGATCGGAAGCTCTTCCATGCAGGATTGCAGATTTTACTGTATATCCGGCATCGTTTAAATCTTTTGTAAAGCGGTCAATCTCATTTTGAGCAGCTTTTACGTACTCATTCTCCACATCTATAAATCCAACACCTGTATAGCCCCAATCAACAGGATATACAACAGGTTCGATAACGTGAACCAAATGAATAACAGCATTTAACGGCTTTGCAAGTTCTTTGGCATAGCTTAGAGAATCATCTGCATGAGGCGAAAAATCCGTAGGGATTAGGATAGACTCTATCTTGAACATAAAATATCCATTTCATAAAAATTGAAAAATATATGACTTAGCATTCGTTGGGTTTTCTTCTTATACAAAATTCCACAATTTTATCCCCTAATACAATGATTTTTATCAGTTTTTATAAATAGATTGAAAATATTAACTTTGTTCGAAAGCCACAGTGTTGCAGTCTAAGGTTTCACTTGAAACTTCAGACAACACTATTGTGTTATGTCATTCGAAGGAGTTAGTTACGAGATTAATAATCTGACAGTTAACGCAGCCACTTTTATTTCATATACACGGTCATCGTTTCGGAAAGATTTGATATGTTTGCACACAGGTAACATCTGTCCATGTAACATTAAGAACACATTCTACTATTTTATGAAAAGACTTCCAAATTTCTTGTTTCTTGGGATGTTTTCAATTTGTATTGTTTTTTCAGGGATGCAAGTAAAAGCACAGCTTCGCCTGTACTCACCAAATGGTGGAGAAGTTTTAACTTCGGGTTCAAGTTACCAAATCCGATGGGGTGGTGTAAATTTTACAGAT
>CALMMI010000473.1 GCA_937868245.1 uncultured Ignavibacteria bacterium
AAACAGCTGTTTTATGAACTTGATACTGAATTTGGGCAACACAAATTCCTTCGCCGTGATGTAATTGTTACCGATGCTCAGAAAAAAGCAATTTTGAATGCATGTAAAAAAGGACCTACCAAAATCGGTCGTTTCAATGTAAGTTCAACTAATATTCGTGACGGATATAAATTCCAACTTGAAACAGGATGGCTGCTTATCCGTGCATCGGGCACTGAACCGCTAATTCGTTTTTATTCAGAAGCTGAGTCGCTTTCGAAAGTAAATGAAATCCTTGATGAAGGAATGAAATTACATTAATCAATAGTCTTACGACTTTTATGAAAAGCCCTGCAATTTGCAGGGCTTTTCTGTTTTTGTAAGGTTACTTATCTTTGCGTCTTTAACTTTCCGGTTTGTTTTATATATGTAAATCCAATTAATTTCTCTCTGATATTAAACCAATTTAATATCTTTGAAATCAGTAGCATCAATAATACAACACTTTCATGATAATGGAGGAGAAAAAAATGAAACATATCGTACTTCTTGCTGCAATTATTATTGCAATGAATTCAAATGTACTTGCCCAGAAAAACTGTGCAAATGATTCAACCGGGCTTATACCCTTGATTGATTTAACCGGGAAGACATGGCGCGGCTTTACAGGAGGACTTTATCCCGACGGTTCAAATGCAAGACCTGTTGCACATAAGGGCAAATCGCTGCTTCAATCCCAGAGTGTTAAGCCTTTGGATGGTAATGGGGCTGTATCTCCTACAGGGAAAATTGTATGGATAGGTGTGGGGGCATCAAATCCCCGTACTGAGTTTATAAGGTTTTCAAATCAAATGGATACCTTCGGCCTTAAAAATCCTGCTCTAAAACTTATCAATACATGCATCGGAGGGCAAGGGATTCAGAAGATGAATAGTCAGACCGACAATTATTGGAAGCAAGCAGATAAACAATTAAGTGATTCAGGATTAACGAATAAACAGGTGCAGATTGCATGGATAGAAACAGATAATACACAAACTGGAGACACCACATTCCCTCAAGCTCCTCAGATGCTTATTCAGGATTTTCAAACACTGCTTGTTACGATGAAGCAACTGTATCCAAATTTGAAATTATGCTATATAACAGCCCGTGCGTATAGCGGCTATGCGGATGCATCAGCAGGAGCTACTGCCGGAAAAGGACTTTTATTTCCACGCGATTATCTGAACGGCTGGGCGATTAAATGGTTGATTGAAAAACAAATCAACGGAGAAAACGGATATGAGTTCGAAGGTGCATCAGCCTCAATACCATTCATCACATGGGGGACGTACAATTGGGCTGACGGTTCAATAAAACGGAGCGATGGTCTGCAATGGCTCTGTGATTCTGATATTGGTGAAGACGGATTACACCTAAGTGCAACAGGAGAAATCAAATCGGGTGCGTTGATGTTTGACTATTTCACTAAAGATGAAACAACTCAAGCATGGATTATGAAGCCAACTGTTTCTGATATTACTGAAGAAGAAGTTATATCACCCGATGAAATATCAATTATGCCTAATCCTGTAAACAATGAACTTACTATTCATGTAGGTAATGTGAGTAGAGCGGTTCAGATTTCAAATATATTAGGACAAAATATCTGGAGTGGTGTTGTTGGGAGTGAATCCAAAATTGATACCCGCGAATGGATACCGGGAATATACTCTGTAAGAATTGGAGAAAAGGGATTGGTAATTCAGGTATCCAGATAGTTTTAGAATTTGAATTGTTCTAAGATGGTTTAATATCAGATGGGTAGCAGGAATTGTAATGAACTCTCGGATTATCATAAACTTACTAAAGCTATAAGGAGTGTTTATGCGGATAATACTCATTACCCTTTTTGTTTATATTCTTTCCTCGTGGATAGTAGCTGCCCAAGGCAATTTCAAGCCTGAATGGTATAAGCAGGAGATAAGCCCGGTTGGGAACGGGCAATCGGAAGCATGGGGAATTGAAGCGGATTCATCAGGCATCTATTGGGCTGTAAGTACGGAAACCAAATCGGGGGATGCACTCGATATACTGTGCTCAAAATTTGATGTAAATGGAAATGCACTTTGGAGTAAACCCACGTTCGTTGGTGGAGCAGGGATTCAGCATTGTTATGTAATTCGTTCTACCGATGACGCAGTCTATTTCGGAGGAAGAGAATGTCCGTTGTTTATAACAACATGCGATATGCTTCTTATAAAGGTAAATAAAAGTAATGGAGAAGTAATATGGAAGAAAACTCTTGACCAGGCGGGCGGATACGATGAATTGGACGGGTTGGAAATCCGTGGAAATCAAATCTATACAGGTGGTTGGGCAAATACTTCCACTGAGGTTTACGATACAGATGCAGGGTTTTGGAAACTCGATACATCCGGTACTACAATCTGGAAAAACCATTGGGGGATATCCAAGGTAGCCGATCATCAGGATGGGCATTTTGTAGTGGATAATTCAGCTGTTTATGCATGCGGAATCCATAAAGGAACAGGCATTGCAAACCTTTATGAAGGAAAAGCTTTTTTAGGCAAATTTTCACTTTCTGACGGCTCATTAATAGATTCCGTTACATTCGGAAGCTCAGGATTCTGGTTGAATTGGGAAAATGCTTGGGGCATGACTTCCGATGGTGAGTTTCTCTATATTACAGGTGTTTCAACCCCTACAGCAGGCGATAACCAAGTTTTTGTAGCTAAGTTCGATAAAAATCTTAAACAGCAGTGGATTCATTACTGGGGTGGTTCGGGAACAGAATCGGCAAGGGCTATTGCCGTAGCAAACGGACAGGTTATTGTTGGTGGTATGACCAATTCAACACAATATGCATCGGGTGGGGCTTATGATATGCTTGTTCTCAGATTTGATACTACAGGAAATTTTCTAGGGTATAAAACATTTGGTGATTCTAAGGACAACGAAATCCGTGATTTGGCAGTGTATAACAATAAGGTTTACCTGAGTGGAACATCCGGTGACAACCTTTTTAACGGTAATGTAAAAAACCAAACTTCGTTTCTTGTTAAAACAACAATCGAGGATCTTACTGATATTCATGAATATCCCGTTCAGCCATCCGGCAATAAAGTATGCTATCTCTCAAATGGATTGTTGCATTTTGATATGGAAAAAGAAGGTAGCTTTCAAGTTGAAATTTATGATTATATGGGTAGAATTGTTGCTTCAATAGAAAAGGAATTTCTTCCGCAGGGTTTGCAAACAATTCCGATTCCTGTTCAGAACCTATCTGCCGGAATGTACTTTTTCCGTTTTCAAAATAGGGTGTACTATGTTGTTGTATAATCGTACTTGGAACAAAAAAACCGGAATGAATTTCATTCCGGTTTTTTCATGTGAAGTATCGATTTACTTACTTTTTACCTTTTTTGGCTTTAGAGGTTGGTATTACTTCCGGTTCTTCCTCACCGTCTTGTAAGGCAAGCTGAACTGATTCTGCTTCACCCACTTTTATCATTGCATTTTTGAAATCGTTGAATTCTTCGGCGGGTATATCTAATGTCTTGTATTTGCATTCACGACTGACAATACATTCGTTTCGTGCCTTGGAAAATGTTAGTGAATAATCGAAATATTTGTTTGATATAGTTACAGCTTGGGGAAGTTCCGTCAATTTCTTTCCCTTCGGTAAGATAATTTGGAATTTTTCCGATTCGTAATCCAAATCCAACGGACTGTCCCACAAACATAAATTTGTCTTACGTTGCTTACTTTGCAGAATATTAAGTCCGGTTTTGAGAAAGCTGAATGGTAATTTAAACACGGACAAATTTGCGACTTTAGTAAAGGGAGAGCTTACCTCGTACTTGAAGCTATGAAATAGTGTATCGCCCAGAACGCTATTTGCCTGTTCTTTATTATAATCAAAACTAATCAATTGTTGATTAGGGAATGCATCGGGAAGGCTTCCCATCACATGCTTTTCTTGATCCTTGAATTCAATATTTCTGAATTTTGATTTTTTATAAGAAGCCATATCACCAAGGTATAATACCTCTTTGCTCACAATAAGCTTTTCACTTTCAAAATTCATAACCGTTTTGCGGATAGTGCTGTTCAGTACCCTTGAATTAGGATTGATTCGTTGGATGGAATTAGCAGCGTTTTCACCTATTTCAAGATAACAAGCATTCAAAACCTTATTTCCTACAGTTTTGAATCCATTCATATCTGATGTTAATTCCAAGAAATAATCTGTATTGTCAATATTCATTTTTACCATGCAGTGGTTGAACTCAATTGAAGGTAAATCGTACTGCATGGTACCGTTATCTTTGGTGTTCACCAAAATTAGGTTTGATTTGATTCCAACTTTTTCTGCAAGTGTTTTGAAAGCGAGTGAAACATCTTTGCAGTCGCCTAACCGTGAAGACAGGGTTTTGGAAACTTCCTGAGGTACTAAATTACTGTTTCTGAACCATACGGAGCTGTAGCGGACATTCTTAACAATATATTCATAAATCTGTTTTGCATTTTCCAATTTGTTGCTTGAAGGTCCGGAAGGAAATATTTTTTTAATTGTCCTATCGAGTATTTTAGTGTTTTCAGTTGATGTATTTGATAATACTTGATACCAGTTATTAATATACTTCCAATCGGGAATAGAGCTTATGGTAATATATTTGCCTACATCCCAATAATCGGGCATTGACGGTTCGTCCTCAATGCGTTCAACATTCTCTTGTTCCCATACATACGAGTCGAAATCATCAACTTTTGTTACAACCGGTTTTGTATCGAAGCCCCTTGATTTATAAGTAAACTTATAGGCAGGATGAGCCAAAATTGTAATTTTCCGTTTGTGGTTATATGTATAAGTATTAAACGGAAACATGTGAATGTTATGATTGTTAAGCCCTATAATCGGATAGTCTTTATACTTGTATATCAAAAGTACTGCATCACCTTTTTCCAAATTTGTAAAGACTACTTTATTATCATTGATTTCACCTTTTAATTTATTGCCGTTCACCTTGAAGACTTCAGCCTTTTCAATAGAAAAATCCTGATTACCATAATATGGTAAATTAAATTCCTTGAGTCGGTCAACCCCTTTTTCATTGATTGATTTAATCATCCTTACCTTACGTAATTCTGTTGCACCACCGTCATATACAACCATTTGATCTTCATCAATTAATATCTCAATATCGGTGTTGTCGTTCGTTTTTGCTTCTGAAAATAACTTATCATAATCAGGGTTTTTAAACAAATCAAATACATTAGGTTTGCTGTCTATTGTTCGTTGAAGTGCCAATGCATCGTAATTGTACGGATAGTTCTCCAAAGCTGTTTTCAAATCGTTTCTAGCATTTTCTACAGAAGTACTTAGTTCAGCCTGGGCTCTTCTATAGAAAAGGGTGGAATTGTTCGGAGCAAAAGAAAGTAATCTATTTATCAGGTTTATACGTTCTTTTTTGAAATATTCGTTGTCATATACCCTGAGTGCTATGTAACACACACCTACTTCGTAGTCGTGGTTTGCTACTAACTGACCTAACTCGGCGAGTGCTTTTTGAGGTTTCGAGTTTGCCAGTAAATAAAAGTAACTTGTGAATAACTTGGTATTATAGTGTTTTTCCAAATAATCGGATAATACGTCTATCGCTGCAGATGTATTCTTTTTCTCCCCACTTTCCATACTTGATTTTAATTCTACAAAAATAGAATTATCGGGATATGATTCGTAGGCAGTATTTATTGTTTGGTAAAACTCCTCGCTCTTTTTCAGTTTTGCAAGTAAGGAAATACGGGATGTATAATATCGTTCCGTACCGATAACTGATTTATATTTTTCAAGTAAATCCCCTACTTCGGTATAGTTTTCCTTATCGTATGCATCGCTTATTTTACTGGATATTGTTCTTGATGAATTAGGCTCCAGTTTCTTAATTTTTTCATTTAATTCACTTGTCATTGTTCTGTTACCGGTTCGGGCATAAAATCCTAAAAGGGCACTGTAAAAATCACCGCAATTTGGATATTTCTGAACCAGTTCCTCGCCTACTTCTTCTAAATAATCTAAATCTTCTATGATAGATGCAATCTGACTGGCTTTATATTTATTATAATATTCAAAGACATCTTTATTCTTTGATTGCTCTATAAAATATTTTAAGTAAGGGACATCTATTCTTGCAGGTAATTCCTTTAGCGTTGCTTTTTGATAATCAACATATCCGGTAGAGTATTCCAAACCTTCAATCGGAATATATTTATCGTTTGTTAATCTCATATTGAAATTCACTCTGCCGTTTCCTTCGGAATTTCCAAGCTGCACCAAAATTCTATTATAGCCTTTATTTAAATGAACTTTAACCGACATAGCATCAATTCCGTTATTGATTTCCTGATTTTCTTTCAGGACGATTGCATCATTAACATATACTTTAAGAGAGCCTGATATACCGATTCTTAAATATACGTCCTGATCTGTTTGAGACTTACAAAAAGTTTGAGCAAAAACAATCGACCTCGATTGAAAACAATATTGCTCCATGTGAATCCATCTGCCCGGTATATTATAAGCAATTGGATACCACGAGATATTTGCATTATACGTTCCGACAAATGAAGTTTGCTGTGGTTTCGCTAGCACTTCGTTGTACTTGTCGAAACCGTTACCCATTAAATTTTCGAAAGGACCAAGTAAGCTCCATTCGGATACGGAACCTATTTCTTTATAGGTTCTTTCTGCTTTGCTTCGGTTATGGCGAGCTAAATAATAATTACCTAATTCATCTCTTAGTGAAGCGGAAATAGTTCCATCCAATTTAGGATTTTCCAATAACTCTGTTACAACTTTTTCAAATTCATCCTCGTCGGTGGAACTGACAGAATTAAAGGAGAATAATTCGTAATAGGATTGAATATACGGGTTAGGGTTCGGTGCGGCATCTATTAACTTAAACATTTGGGCTACAGTTGCTTTATAGTCACCTTTATCTTTTAGGATATTTACACTCAAGTCCAACAGATTTATATCTTTAGGGCTTTCAATCAATCCTTGTTGAATCAAAACTAACGCTTCTTCGTATTGACTGTTAGTGTAATACTCCCAAATTTTATCGTACTTAGGGACCGCAGAAGAAACAGAGAAGGCGAATAAAAAAAATGAGATGAACAGTTGTAAGTATATTTTCATGTAAACCCTTGAAAAGTATTATCGAACTATTTAGAGAGCAATATAAATAATTTATAGCAAATATAAAATTATATATTAACAAATCGGAAGTGTAATGAGTGTGTTGTAAACCAACAAATTTGAAATCATCTCATTCGCGTTTGTAAAACAAATTGGAGTATAAAATCATATTGAACATAATACGATGTAATAACAGCATAATAGTCTAAAATTGAATGCAAAAGTATTATATATGACTCTTCATCGGTCATAATGAAAAACTGTTTACTTCCTATGGAGCTAACAAATAGTGTACGAGACCTTAAAATTAAGAGCAATTCGGGAAAGATGTTCATTATACATTCAAAAAATATTATATCTAAAGGATTTATATTCATTTATCTTTGATTTTATGCGTTGAAAGGTTATGTTTGCATAAAAAGATGCTATGTGTAAATGTTCTTTAGTTGTTATTGTACGCAGGCAGGTAGATTTGCGTTGTTGACATTTTGAAAAATCTGGACATTTAGCTACACTCATAAAAAGTGCCTTATGGATTTTAGAGAGAAGAATACAATTGAATTTCTACCTAGCGGGCATAGTTCCTACGAAGTCCGGTGGAAGATTCTGGAGAATGCACAATCGTCAATTCATTTAGTTACATTTTCATTTATGAAAGATGGGACTACTAGAAAACTCTTCGACCTCCTGAAAGAAAAAGCAAAAAGTGGAGTTAAAGTTAAGATACTTTATGATGAAATTGTCAATAGAACTACGTTTGTGGGTAGATGGATTAAGGAATTAGATGAAAACGGTATAGAAACGTTTGGATATAATAATTTGTATGACGGTTGGAGTATAGACAGAAGCGAAGGGAGACCGTTTAAACAATTAATGGCAATTGTTAAATTAAAGCTAAAGCAACATTTCCATGAGAAGTATTTTATAGTTGATAATGAGCATTTAATTATTGGAGGTATCAATTGGGGAGATAAATATGCATTCGGTGGAGTCAGCCCAAAGGCGTGGCGTGATACGGATGTATATATTACCGGAGAACTGGTGCAAGATGTGCAGCTCCAGTTTCTAAAAGACTATGAAATGCAGCAGGCTTGGAAAATTCAAAAGGAAACGCCAAAAAGTAGGTATCCGCAATTTGCAATTTCGTATTTACCTATATACAAGAACAACCAAAATATTATTAATAAATACAGTACATTTTTTGCAAATCATAACAACCCGAAGAGTATCAACAGTAAAATTAAGATTTTATATAAGGCACATAAGCCCTATGATGAAAACGAACTTAACCTCACTAATTTTTTCTTGGAAAAAATCAAAGGTGCTAAAAAGAGAATTTTATGGGGATGCCACGGCATACGTCCACCAAGAATATATGCGGAGTATCTTGCAGATGCAGTAAAAAGAGGTGTCCGGGTTGTGCTGATAACAAATTCACAGAAATCGTCACGAACATTAATGGTAAGTGGTTTAATGGGGTGGATGTATTGGGAATGCACAAAGTATTTTAAATATCTTGTGGAAAACGGAATTGAAATTTACGAATGGCAAAAGCAGGGAGCATTTCATTCTAAAAACTTGATAATAGACGATGATTTTGTTTCGATAGGATCATATAACATAGCAAATGAAAAGCAGGGAGCATTTCATTCTAAAAACTTGATAATAGACGATGATTTTGTTTC
>CALMMI010000474.1 GCA_937868245.1 uncultured Ignavibacteria bacterium
GAAATCGTGCGGTGGAGCTTGTGGATAAGCAGTTTTTTTCAATGTAATGATTATGAATATGAAATTTTCAATCTGGTTTCCTATAGAGTGTATCGCCAGTGGAAACAAGTGCTGGACAATTTTGTTCACGATTCTTGCTCAAAATAAATCTTATAGTATTTCCTACCATCTAATTCTACCCCTTGCTCAATCAAATCACGGTCGCCGTGAATATAGATGTGGAAATTTCTATCCAGCTTCAAAATACTTTTGAAAGAACGTGCTTGCTTCTTTACGGCTTGTTGTGAAATATCAAAATTATCAGCAAGTTCAACATCATTATTTTCCTTATAACTATCTCCATATTTTCTATAGGAATCGATAATTTTACCATCAACCAGAACATTTGTTTCGTAGTCACTTTGATTAAACGTTTCGTTTTCCTTAAAATATTCCATTGTCCTGTTCAGCATATCGATTTGATCTGTTCTGCTGATTTCCCCTGTCAGCTGGTCGACTACGTAATTTTTTGTCAAGTCCAAGACTTGATTTGTTTGGTGGAAATTATTTGCCTTTTGAGTTAATCCAAGAAATTTTTCTTTCCAATAAAGGGCTTCCTCACCGCGGTTTTGATTATCAATGATACAAACTTCAAAACCCTCTTCTTGATTCAGATTGAAAATCAAACAACCTTTATCAAGTTTATTAATATCAATTCCTTCTTTGTATTCGATAGAAAAATCAGTTCCGTTTTGGTCAACCTCGAAGAACCCGTTTTTATTTTCGGTCTTAAAGATTCCAATTGCATCAACAAGTTTATTCTCAAATTCACAATTCGTAAAAAGGCATACATATACTTCACCTTGTTTTATTTTAGGATGAATTGAATGTTCGTAGAGATGTTTGGCAATATTTAAGGATGCTGCATGGAGCGTAGTTTCTATTGAAAAGACATCAGAAACAAAATTAAATATTTCATTATACTTGAGCGAAGATGGATGCGCAAACCTATATTGCTCCTGGATATTTACAAACCGACTCAAGAAATAATCTTTTAATTTATTAGAGATAACTTCGTCTATTTGTAATGATTCCTTTGAAAGAAATAAATCCTGACCAAGAGATTTATTCCCTACATAATGAACAGATATTGATTCTAATGATGCTTTGCTAAAATTCATTTTTTGATGCAGGATAAAAGGATATTTTTTTGTAAAATTATATGGATAGGACTAAGGGTATTTTTTCTTGATGAAGAAGCCCGTTACTTTGTGGGTGACGGGCTTTAAGTTTGAGTAAACTTACACCAAGTTATTCAAAATATAGATGCACAGAGATAGTTTTGACTTCATCTGTTTTGTAAAGATAGACTTTTTCTACTTTTACTTAAACAATATCTATTATTTCGGTTTTTGTGGGCTGTCTATTAATTTTATCCAGATAGATTTTCTCTAAATTAGTTTGAATTTCTTTAGGGATACTGTTACAAAATTCTAGTTGGTATTTAACAGACTCGCCATGAAATAGCGCAATAAAATACAACCCACCATTAGCTTGAAATAGAACAATAGCTCTAGCTCCACACCTTCCATACCATTCCATAGAGATTTCTCCGTCATCATCAATTGCTACGGCAGGAAGAAAATCGTTCCTAATCATTTCTGTATATAATTCAAGAAAGCCCTCCATTGATCTTCTCGAGTCTATAATATTCGCACGTCTACGTTCCGCTTCTATTTTCGCTTTTAGCTTATTTTCTTCTCTAATTTCATTTGATGTGCTTATTGATTCTTCTTCTTGTTGGAGTTCCTCATTCCATTCTTGGTATGCTTCTTGGAACTCGGAGATTAATATGTTCTTTTCTTTCGTCATAATAAATTTCTGAATTTAGTGAAATCCACCATCTGATCAGATATATTTACTGCTATTTTAGTTCGGTTATAACTTTAAACTTCTTGATTATTTTTAATTTATTAGAGACTGGCTTTATATCTTTAACAACAAAAGACCACACTGAGCGTGGTCTTTTGTGTAACTATTGAGTTGACCAACCTTTATTGTCTTCAAGGGTAATCATTCAAAGAGCTAATATTGCACTAAAAATCTATAAATGCCTGCGGGACATTGCGTCCAATTGTATCAATTTGAGGTAAAGAATAGCCAGGATTACTATTATATCCGTATTTTTCAAGTCTTTTTGTCAAGTCTTCAATACGTTCTAAGTTTGGATGTAATCGCTGTTTTTTTTCTACTTCAATTGTTCTTTTGACTTCTTCTTCAATTGTTCTTTTCATGCTGTTCTCCTAAAAATGTATACGTGAATGAATAAAGAACGATATTTGTTTTTCTCTTATAAACTCACAAATTAAGTCATTATATTCTCTTATTTTAGATCTTAACTCAATCTCTTGCGAGTAATTTTCTACTTGTATTTTAAGAGTATTAACCACAGTGTCTATTCCTATAAAACGTCCATGAGAGTGCCATATTTTATTATTACTTAATAATTTAGCTGTTTCAGCAGCTCTATTTTTCTTCTGAACCTCTGTCACTTTTTTCCCATTTGAGGAGTGGACATCCCAATTTTTAAATTTATACTTAACTAACCAATCTTTTAACAGAACTATCGATAAATCACGTGCCATTTCATATTTTCGCAATTCAGCAAGATCCAAACGTTGAAGAAGCATAAATTCAACCTCTGACAAATTACCCTTTTTCGACTTTCGAACCATTTCTTCTACTTTATCTAAATACCCTAATGCTGGTACCCATTTGCCATCACCTTTATTAAGCTGTGGATCAATTGGCCCTAATGATGAAGAGTAATCCATATATATCCTATCACCTGACATGCACAAGATAGTTCCTGCTGACATGGCATAATCCGGGACAACAAAATACACCTCATCATAATGATATCTCATTATATCAACCATCTTCTCAACTGTTTCCACACTTCCACCTTGAGTATTGAGTATTACCACAAGTTTCTTATAATCATTTCCATCATGGCTTTTAATATCTTCTATGAAATCACGAAAAAATTTAATAACCCAAGACGATATCTCACCATAATAAAAAACTACATCGGCTTCAAAATGAAGTTCCAATGCCCGTAATTTCTTTTCAAGAGTTTCCTTAATTGTTTCGTGGTATTGGCTTTTCATAAATAATATTTAGAAGCAAAGCAAAACAAGATTTCCCTATCAGCTAAAAAGTAAAGTCGAAACTACGTAAAAATACTTTCATGTGCAACTCTTCTTGAAAACTATCTCCTCCTAAACAGCAACCTAAGCCGAATAGCAGTAGTATTGTCAAAGTCCACTGCCTGCCGTGCCTCGATTGCAGCATAAATAGTACTTGAAGAAGAAAGCGTACGAAATGTTATCGGCTGACTGCCGATTGCAGTGCCGTTGCGTAAGTCTTTTACTACGAGTGCACTCACGGGTGAGGATGGCTGCATGTCGTTGTATTCGCTGCTGTCCACATCAATCCATCCTGCTATTTTCAGTGCATCGCCGGTTGTCCATGAGCGGGCAGCATTTTTGACAATCGTACCCGAAGGTGAACCTTCCAAAATCCATATTCTCAAATCGGCTTTTTGTAATGTACCCGTTTCCACCTCAATCAATTGTAATCCGATAATTTCGCCGTAACCGTTTGTTTCGGAAGTTGCACACGAGATTTGAATTGCATTGTTGTGGATAAAATCCCCGTTTCCGATTGCAGCTGTATCAATCTCGTTGGTATTTGCATCAAAATCTTCGTAATTTGTTTTTACCAATAAATCCGATGAATAAATATATCGTTTATCGCAGCACATAATGTTCCTTTATTATTTAATTTTTTATCAATTCCCCTCCCACGGAGAGGTGTCCGAAGGACGGGGTGGCTTCTTATTTACCTGCCTGACCCCTCCAGCCCTGCCCCTCCAAAAGAGGGGAATCAATTCTAACAATGGGAGCGGACTTTAGTTTTAATAGTGTTTTTTAATGTTGATTTCCGGTGTAATTAATTGAAATCCACGCATCATAGTCAAATTGTCCAGTGCTTATTCCACCAGCGAACGCCTCACTCCTTATCCCCAATGCAATACTCTCACCGCAGTCTAATTCGATTAAATCAGAGCCGTTTG
>CALMMI010000475.1 GCA_937868245.1 uncultured Ignavibacteria bacterium
ATATGGTTCAGCGAACTTCTACTGACTGTTAACCTGTTGATAAAATTAGAATGTGCCTTAGGCAGTTCAACCGAATTGAAGTCCTGTCCCCACACTATAATTTGATCCAACCCTTCCCCACCTGTTGAAAGTACATATCTGCCATCGTTTGAAAACGAACAGGAATAGGTGCTTTTGGACTTTGGAGAAACTGATTGAAGATAGGTTAATGTTGATACATCGTATAGCCCCGCACCTTGATTTCCTCCTATTACGATTTTTTTTCCGTCAGGACTCCAATCAACACAATATCCTTGTGTATTGTCCTTTATACCAACTGGTGAGCCGACAGGTTTGCCTGTTTGAACATCCCAAATAATGAACGTTTTATCGTTAGATACTGTAACCGCTTGCGTTCCTTCGTTATTAAAACATCCCTGGTTAACAGCTTTTGTATGTCCATTCAAAAAAAGCAGTGAATCTGAATTTCGCTTTCTGAATTGCTGTGCCCTAAACAAACATGTTTTGCTTGGAGTTGGCGGTACTTTCCATAGATAAGACAAACCGGTTGCCTGCCGTGAAACAGGTAGCCAAGAAACCCCGCTATCAGTTGAATAATCCAAACTTACGGTATCAGATGGCAACACACCTCCCCAACGAAGTGTAACGGTATCGCCAACAGAAAATTTCTCCCCTCCGTTTGGTGCAAAGACTTTTAACACAGCTTCCGGCTTTCGTTTCCCGGAATATCCGCCGATTGCATATACAAAAGCACCATCACAAACATTTCCTTGGATAGTAATTTGGGCAAAAACCAATAATGAATCACTCGGAATAAACGTAATTTGGAATGTTCTGCTTTCGCCTTTATTTAACAGCCATTCGGGATTAGGACCATTTTCAATAAGAAAAGCTGTACCTGAGGAAATAATCGAAGTAATAATTACACCATCTGACTCTGCTGTTACAGTTATACTTGTTGCGTCTGTATTTCCCGGTGGAACATCCGAAAACCGCACTGAAGATGTGGATAGCTTTATTTTAGGTAAATTTATTCCTTCAACTTTGTAATTGACCTTTGTTTGTACGGAAGGGTTATTAATAGCAACTTCAGCTGTTCGGTTACTGAGGCAATGTACATCTGTTTCCCATACAAGTTCGCAGGGTTCATACGACAGGGAAAGGTTCAAAATATGATCGTAGATTTTTTCGATTTCTTCAACTGAGTTGACTTGCTCAAACCAAACACCATTTGTTTTTTCTGCAATTTTCTTAATTATATCGGGGAGCACGAACTTAATCCCGACACAAAATATTCTTGTATTGAGGTCTTTTGCCAAACGGATGATTTCCTGATCGTTACCGTATCCCCTTCCGTCGGTAATAAATACAACTACACGTTTATATTTTGCACGCCGAATAACACTTAATGCTGCCCCAGGACCGTCCAGAAAGGCAGCATTATAGTTTGTGCCATTATCAGAATGTAGGTTATTTACAAGCCCTGTTAACTTGGGTTTGTCTGTTGTGAAATCAGTGTTTAGGTAGCTTGCGGAGGAATAACTTGTTAATGCGCATTCTGAACCGTCTGCGGGAAATGTAGTAATCCATCTTCGTGCTGCTGCCTTAGCAATATCGATATTTGCAACCGGCTCACCGTTATCCATTGATTGTGAAATATCAATAGAAAGCACCGAAGACAGCTTTGAATATTCTCCTTCGGGTGGGCATGAAACACTTATAACATTTCTTTTGATTCCATTCTCCGTTACGCTAATATCCGATGGAGTTAGGTTATGGAGTAAATGTCCTTGATTATCCTTTGCAAACAGCTTTGCGTGGATATATGGTAATTTATCTGCTTTGGTATCGAATACAGTGAGCTGTTGAGAATGAGTTTTCCCGATGCTGCAAATTACTATAATCAAGATGTAGATTATCTTCATACAGTACTCCTTCCATTAGTAAAACCTGGTAAAAATTAAAGTAGATTTTTTTTGAATAATTGGCTTTAGGTTATCTTCCCTACTGTTTTACAAACTGTAATAGCTTCACTTCGCTTCGAGTTTTAAGTATGAGCGAATATACACCGCTCGGCAATAATGAACAGTCGAACTTTGCATCGTGTATCCCTCTTTCCAAACTAACGGTTTCATGAACTAAATATTCACGCCCCAGTGCATCCGTAACAGAGATTGAAATTGGTGACTCTTCTGCTAATGTGAGTTGTATGTTTACCCTATCTGTAATTGGATTTGGCAATACAACCATTTTAGTTACCGGAGATCCTGCGAGAAGCCTGGTTGTCCCGCTTGCTACACATAAGTCAGTTAATATTACAGTTACAGAATCTGTTCTAAATCCTAATGGGCATCCTCCGTCATCTAAATATATCGAGTCGATATGAACAGTAACAACACTGTCACTTCCCAAAAGAGTAAGGAAGGGTAGTTTAATTAAGGTATCGCTAAAGGGGTCTCGTGCACCTTCCAATCGCATTATTCTTTTATTGCCAACAATTTCACCCGGGGGTAAACCAATAGACTTTAACATAGTAGCATCAAAGGACAATACACAGTAAAATCTTGTTTGAATTATATCAAGAACCTGTTCAGGTCTCAGTTTCATAATTATTGGTAACTCTACAATTGTCCCTACTTTTGCAGGAATTGCATTACCCAACCCAATATTCAATGTACGTGTACTGTCGTTCCCACACAGACCTTCACCAAATAGAGTAATATAAACAGGTGAACCTGACGATGTGGTTGCATCTTGCCTATTAAATTCAATTTTAACACAGGAACTTGTACGTCCTATTGTCCTAGGGGCAAAACGCAATTTTAATTTGGTAGAATCCTTGTAATTCAGAAGTATAGTGGTATCTCCGGATATTATATAAAATTGTTTTGTATCAGGACCTCCGATTGATGTGGTGGTAATATCGAGATATTTATTTATAGTATTTGTTATTGAAGGATTCAGAAGGGTATCCTTCGAAAGTCCGACAGGCACTTTTCCAAAGTCAATCACGAATTCAGGATACGTAAAATTAAGGTCAAATCCTTCACCTGTTAGTGAAATATCAAATATTTGTTTATTTGAGTAAAGCCTAAGAGTGGCTGTTGCCAAACCCGTTTTCTTTGGAGAAAATTCCAACTCAACCGGAAGGCACGCTTTTAGAACATTCGAAAAATCTGCAGGAACACCTGATATTATTCTAAAAGCACCATCCGCATCATTAAGAATCTCGGCAGCGTCAATTCGAGAAGCTGACAAAGGATTTTGTGAAAGACAGAGAACGGACTGGACAATTGAATCACGGGAGCTGTTAACACTTACACTTCCCAGGTAAATATCTTTAATTGAACTTATAACCGGAGAAACTATTTTCCACTCTGCGTCGGACTCATCTTCTTGAAAAATATGCTTTCCTATATCCCATATTAAGGCAAGATTATTTACATAACTTGCAATAACACGTGAACTATAACTATCCCACCGTATAGAAACAGCAGAGGTATGGATTGAATCTAATTCTCTTACAACCAATTGCGCACCTACATCAACAATTGCAAGCTTACCTGAATTTAATGCAACGGCAATAAATTTCCCGTCCGGTGACCATTCAATATCAGTTATTGCATCGTTTTTGAATAATACTAACGATGATAGCGAAGGGAAGAATTGTAATAATCCATTTCTAAATCCGGAGCAGTAAATGCCAGGGCTTGCCTGATTGGAAACATACGCTACTCCATAATCTGTGGAGGTAAGATCTATATAGGAACGCAATGTTGAAGGAGCCCCTTGTTTAAGGTCTATCTCAGATCTAATTGAACTTCGGTCTTGTCCGGAAGTAAGGACTGTGATATGATCCAGAGCTTTCGGTCCGATAGTAAGTCGATTAATATATGAAATTTGAGGTGATGCAAACGATTCGTATGAATTTGCTTGTAAATCTGATAGTAGTAGATAATTATGATCCGCATCACCTGTTGACACAACAAATTTACTATCCTTGGTGAATGCACAAGAGTATGTTGAACCGGATAAGGACGTTTTTGTGAGAGATCGAATGTAAGTAAAAATATTAGCATCGTATAATTCCCCACCAATGGCAATATACTGACCATCAGGACTCCAATCAACACAATATCCCGGCTTGTTTCCTTGAATTATAAAAGGAGTTGGAATCGGTTTACCATTTAAGGCATTCCAAATTTTAAATGTTTTATCATCAGATACAGTAACTGCTTGTAAACCGTCCGGGCTAAAACATGCTCCATTTACTTTATCTGTGTGCCCAATGAGTACTAAAATTGAATCAGTATTTGTTTTTACAAATTGTTGTACTCTCAGTAAGCATCTGTTACTTGGGGCTGGGGGTATGTTCCATAGATATGACAAACCCGTAGCCTTATTTGAAATAGGTTGCCACGAAACACCCGAATCTGTAGAATAATCCAATTGGACAGCATCGCTTGGCAATACCCCGCTCCAACGAATAGTAGTTGTATCTCCTACAGGAAAACTTTCTTTCCCGTTTGGAGAGATTATTCTTAATTTCGCCTCCGGCTTAATTGTTTTCAGAAACCCACCTACAGCATAAATCGAATTTGCTTGGCACTGTTTACCAAAAATATTGATTGTTCCATAAACAAGTGAAGAATCTCTAGGACGAAATATTAGTTTGATGGTTTTAGTTTCCCCTCGATTTAATTTCCACGAAGGGGGAATACTATCATCAATAATAAATGATGAATCTGATGAAGTAATTGAAGTAATTTCCACACTGTCGGTTTCAGCTGTTATTATTATTTCAGTGCTGTCTGATTTCCCCGGCAATGTAGAAGTAAACCTTTCTGATATTGAGGAAAGTGATATTTTTGGAAAATCCTTATATGGTACAGAATATTCTACTGTGGTTTTAATAACAGGTGCGGTAAATTCAATGTCGGCACTACGGTTTTGCGTGCAGGATATATCGGTTTTCCATGTAAGTTCACACGGCGGCATCAAAAATGAAGATTGGAGAATTCGTTCGTAAATTTCCTCTATACCTTTAATTGTGCTCACATTTTCAAAAAAGTCACCCTTTGTTTGCTTTACAATATTTTTAAGTGAGGTTGGCAACGTAACATTTAACCCAACACAATAGATTACAGCATTTAATGAAGCGGCCCTTAGTAATATTTCCTGTTCGTTCATCGTTCCCTGTCCGTCAGTCAGAAAGACAATCACTGGTTTATACTTGGCTCTTGCCGCAATATTTAAGGAAGCACCTACTCCTGAAATAAAAGCGGCATTGTAGTTGGTGCTCCCTTTTGGTTGGAGTTTATTGAGTGCATCTGTAAGGAGTTGCTTGTCGGAAGTAAAGTCTTGGTCGAGATAACTTTTGTTGTTATAACTTGTAAGTGCGCATTCGGAACCTTCTTTTGGCAGAGAATTAATCCATGCTTGCGCTCCTGCTTTTGCAATATCAATATTCTTAACAGGATTTCCGCTCGCCATCGAATTGGAAATATCCATTACCAAAACAGAGGATATGTTTTTAAGTGAACCTTCGGAAGAACAGGAAACATTTAAAATCTTCTGTTTAACTCCGTTTTCTGTAACATTTACACTTGAGTTTGTTATAGTAGTTACAGGCACCCCCTGACTATCCTTAGCATAGAAATATGCTTTTATTATCGGATAGCTGTCGCTATTAGTTCCAAAAACAGTAACAGACTGTGCTTGAATATTTACAACCGCAACTATATATAACAAAAAAAAGAGAAGTACTCTCATGAATTTATTCACGTTAAATTACC
>CALMMI010000476.1 GCA_937868245.1 uncultured Ignavibacteria bacterium
AAATATGTCCGCTATTATCGTTAATAAATACAAAATATACCCCAGATGCAAACAGTCGAGTATTGATATGTATTGCATTTGTCTGGGTGGAAGGTGGATAGGATGCAACAAGCCTTCCGTTGTTATCTCTGATTGTAACTGAATATCCTACAGGTATGTTATCAAGAATACATTCATCGGTAGATGGATTGGGTTTGATGATAAAGTTGCTTCTCCATGTATTTATAAAGGAAGTATTGTCAATGTTTAGTTTCGCAATATATCGTTTGTGAACACCGTTATATGTTGAAAAATTACCACCAATCAATACTTGATTGTTTGGTAAAGTTGTTACTGCAAATATAGTGCTGTCGGTGCCTGTTCCTAATTCAAATGTTTTGTCAATATTGCCTAATGAATCAATTCGAACAATATGCGGCGTTGGTATTCCATTGTAATATTTGAAATCACCGACAACGATAATTTTACTGTCATTTTGGGGTGAAACTTCTTGAATGTATCCATCTTCAAAACCTCTTACAGTTCCGTGCGAGGGATTAAAAGAAGTGTCAACTTTCCCGTTTGTATCCAATAGCTTGAGTTGATCCTGACTAGTGCCGTTGCCCCCAAAATAAAGAGTTTTATCGTTGAGATAAGTGACACAACCATACACCAAATTTTTATAATCGGTAAAGTTACCCGTAAGGGAACCTTGCTGAAAAACACCACTTCCAAATGAAGATGCAACGTATTCCAAATTAGAATTATAGATAATAATAGAAGGACTAACACTTCCTAAATAGGGGTTTGGTCCGGGTATATTTACATTATAACTACTAACAATAATTTTCCCTGAAGAGAGAGTAGATATTGTACCTTTGAATTGATAGCATGAAGCAGATTTATCGACTGTACCGTCAGGAGATAATATATAGATAATATTTTCTCCCTTCACAATTATTCTGTCATCTTTCAGAACCTTTAGCGCGTTGATATATGAAATACGTTTAATCGGTTCATTTTTATATGGGTCGGGCTTGAGTATTGGTTTAAATGAAGTGTCTGTATATCCGCTAGAATAAAGACGTGTTAAATTCGAGGTAGAGTCTTCAATTAGTATTTTCCCATTGCTTTGCAATCCAATGAGCCGAGAATTAACTCTACGAATGGGGAAAGTGTTATCGAGCGATCCGTCTGTTAATAATCTGACAAGATTGAAACGCTGAAAATAACTATTACTGAAGATAACACACAAAATATTACCGTCCGGTTGGGCAACTAAATTTGCTATTCGTACATTTTCAAGTCCCTTAACAATGCTTGTATCAAATGTAAAGGAATTATCCAAAGTTCCGTCCTGTGCTTGTATTGCAAATGTTGATAGCACTAAAACTACAATAAACATTAGTAGTGTTTTCATAGTAGGTGACCCGTAGCGTAAAAAGGTAAAAGATTGTTCATAGCAAATATACGGGAAAATCTTATTTTTGTTTGTAATATTTATCACTAAGCCAAATACCACTATGATCCATACAAAAAATTTACTTTTAGCCTGTGCTTTTGCAGTGCTTTTATATTATGGATGCTCATCTCCCGAAGAGCCACTCCAATCAAAATCTGCTCAACCTCCTAAAATTGAGAAAGTGGAATATAATCCGCATATAGATCAAAGTTCTGCTTTATACCGTGATACTATCAGGATATATGGACAGCATTTTGGAGTAAAGTTAAATAATGTTGCAGTAATTTTAAATGATATAATAATCGAACCTACAAAAGTTCTGGATACATGCATCTGGTTTCAGATACCGAATAATATACCTCTCAAGGTTTATAATATCAGCCTGGTAATCATTGATGATGAAATTAAGAATTTTGCAAAAATTGAAGTGCTTGGCATACCCTGGGGAGATTTCGTCTCTGCGGAGTTAAATGCTGTTCTGAATACGAATGTAACTGTAAAAGTGTTTAGATATGGTCAAGTTTTTGATTCCACATACCAAACAAATGCAAAATTGATGATAGCAGTAAATGGACCAATACAGTCAAAATACAGTGATGATAAGTTAGTGTACAACTATTATGATAACCAAACTACAAGAGAAGAAGGACATAGAAGTGAATCCGGGTCTTCTCGTACCAATATATTCTACGATAAAATTGATACAATTGCCAAAACAGTGACAGATATTGTAATAGCTACAAATGCAAGTAGTTATAACGCATCACCAATGGGAAGCAATACAAATTCCGATATGCATCAGATCGAATTGGGATTCGGAACTTATTCTGAAATTGAAAATGGAATTGTAATTACTGTTAAACACAGTGAATTGGAACAGTCTATTCGGAAGGTTAGCTATTATAGGAATTATTCTCCAGACAATTATTTTTCAAATTGGTCATATACTCCAATCCCTCCATACCCAAATGATAACTTTATTACAATTGTGTTGTTGAGGAAAAAAATATGATGATTTATATGTACCGACATATTAAGCATTTGGACTAACGTAGGTGTTTACCGTAGTATATTTAATTGTAAAAAACAACTTTTGGTCAGGTCGGTTGTTTACTACAACATATTGAGTAATTCTGATGTTGTCTTGAATTGTTTTGTAAGATTGTTAACATTTTATTGGCTCTATATAATTCATATGAAAATTATTGTTACAACCATTCTTTTTCTTTTTACACTTATTTCGGTTTCCCATGCTCAATGGACACAGGCAAATGGACCATATGGAGGATATTGCTTTACTACAGGTGCTTGTGGTGAAACTATGTTCATGTGCGGCTGGCGAGGCGGAATTTACCGTTCAACCGATAAAGGGGATAGTTGGACGGAAGTAAACGGATTGCCGTCAACCTATGCCTACGGAATTGCTTCAATAGACAAAACCGTATTTTTATGTATGAATTCCTATGGGGTGTACCGTTCGTCGGATGACGGTGTAACCTGGGAAGCAGTCAATTCCGGTTTGCCCGAGAATCCTCAAAAATTGTATGCAAGCGGAAATGATATATATACTATATCGATTGACGGGGTTTTCCGCAGCACCAATAAAGGAAATAGTTGGTATGCAGTCCCTCTCATTAAGGAGTTTAAGAGAGTTGCAGCTATAACAGTTGTCGATACGAACGTATTTTTTGCAGTAGGAATGGGGCAGGGTAGCTTAATTCTGCGTTCATCCGTTAACGACACAAATTGGGTTAGGGTTGATACCCAGTACCCGTTTCAGAATTCTGCAGTGGTAGATATTGCTGCATGTGAAGGTAATCTATTTGCCGGAACCTATGACGGCTTGTTCCGTTCAACCGATATGGGAGCAACTTGGGCTAAAGCAGAGACCGGGCTGGTGTCGAACAGAATTAAATACCTTTCCGTTATCGGGTCAACAATTTTTGCAGGGAATTACGGTGGCGAGTTACATATTTCGAAAGATAACGGCAAAAGCTGGACACGAGTGATGTTAAGTCCATCTCAAAAAACAGCATCAACTCGTGTAGTTCAATGTGGTACATCAATTTTTACAGGAACCTACGGAGAAGGTATGTTCCGTTCAACGGATTTGGGACAGAACTGGACACAAATCAACAATGGATTTGCCAATACGGAGATAACCGGAACTACAATTATTGGAAATTCAATAATTGCAGCAACTCGAGGAAGCGGAATGTTTCTTTCCTCCGATAAGGGTGGCAGTTGGGAGAGAATCAATAACGGCTTGACGTCCGGTCAGATTACATCAGTAGCAAAATTTGGTACAACCCTTTATGTTACAAACGACTATGGGGTTTTCGTTTCTACTGATAACGGCTCGTTATGGAAAAATTTCAGTTCGGAATATACAACTCCTTCTCAATCTGTTTTTGTAACGGACAGCTTTGTATATATCGGGGCTACGTCTCGTATTTCCAGTTACTATCCGGATGGAACAAAATATGCCTCGGTTGCAATAGCACAGTCGGATACTCTTGTTACATGTTTCGCACAGTCGGGAAATGTTGTTTTTGCAGGAACACGCGGAAAAGGGGTTCTTTTCTCTACTGATAACGGGAAAACATGGGCAAAAACAACAAAAATGACGTTTAATGATGATATTCATACTCTCACTGCGAATAATGGTGTTCTGTACGCAGGTAGTTACAAGGGAGTTTCCATTACAGCAGATTACGGTGAAAGTTGGACAGAAAGGGAACTAGGGAATGTTTCTAACGACCATGAAGTGTATGCAATTTTGGTGCATGGAACTGAAATATTCGGAGGAACAGAAGGAAGTGGCTTGTTTAGGTCGCCTGATAGCGGCAAAACCTGGAATAAAATGGAGGGTCTGCCAAGTACGGTAATATATTCATTGGAGATTATAGGAAATACCTTGTTTGCCGGAACATACAGTTCGGGAATTTGGAAATATGATTTAAACTCTAATGGAATAACCGAACAGGAATATACCGGTCAATCAGGGGTTTCGTGGTTTACCTGCTATCCTAATCCTGCCACCAATACCTTAACTATTGACCGCACCTCCCTTCATTTTCCGGAAAACGTACCCGCGCACTACACACTTTCCACCCTTATAGGTGGCAAGGTGATGGAGTACTATAACAACGAGCCAAGGTTTACAGTGCAGCTTGGAGGGGTTGTGAGTGGGGTGTATTCACTCACTGCCGAGAGCGGGGGAAATAGGGCAGCAGTGATGGTGACAGTGGTGGAGTAAGATGTTTTTTTGGGGGATTCCCTGCGCTC
>CALMMI010000477.1 GCA_937868245.1 uncultured Ignavibacteria bacterium
TTATCTCTAAAGAATCACTCAGCTTCTTACGCCCTTCGGTTATTCCTGCAAGTGTAGGACGTGCAGCTATGGAACTCCAGCCTGGTCAGCATCATCTCCAAATTGCAAAAGATGGTGTGAAAATGGGGGATGTTCTTAAAGACTTAATATTACAAACACTCAAAATAACAAGCGGTAATCAAATTAAGGCAGCTAAAATCCTGCAAATTTCACGTGCAAAACTGCGTTATAGAATCGAACAACTAGGTATTATAATTTCACAGAAATCTATTTCGTAAATAGATTGCTAATAGTGAATTTGTTGTTCCTGGAATTCAGGTTGTGGTAGATGTTTACGCCATGAGTTGACAAGTTATAAAAATAAAAAACAATACAGTCAAGACAGTTGCTACAACTGCCTTTCCGTAAAGATACTTAAAAGGAAGGTCGGTTGTAGCAACCGACCTGACATAAAATTGATTTTATAATTACTCAATGCACGGCGGTATACAATTGCAGTTCAGATCAAACACTTAGAAGTATGGTTGGCTGTAACTACTAACCAGATATTAGAAGAATTTAACAGTATTTCGAATACGTCAATAATACACAAATCAACGACAGCTCTTGCATAATTTATTATCTAAAATTTATGGCAATAGACCTTTCCCGTCGAGCTTCGGCTGCAGCCGAATCGCAAACTCTCCGCATTGCAAATCGAGCAAAAAAAATGAAAGAAGAAGGGATCGATATTGTTTCCCTCTCAACAGGTGAGCCGGACTTCAATACACCTGATTGCGCAAAAAAAGCAGCCGAAGAAGCAATAGAAAACAACTTTACTCATTATACCGATTCAAAAGGAATCTATGAATTACGAGCAGCGGTTGCAGACAAGTTCCGAGTTGAAAATCATTTAACTGATGCTACTGCCGATACTGTTCTTATAACCTCCGGGGCTAAACAGGCATTAATGGATGCATTGGGAGCAATATGTAATGATGGGGATGAGGTAATAATCCCCGCTCCATATTGGGTAAGTTATCCTGCAATGGTAACGTTAAGCGGTGGAACTCCGATTATTGTTTCAGCAGGAATAGAACAGCACTTCAAAATCACTCCCGACCAATTATCCCAAGCAATTACTCCGAAAACAAAATGTGTAATCCTCAACAGCCCCAATAATCCAACCGGTGCAATGTACTCTAAAGATGAGTTATCCGCCCTCGTGGATGTGCTTGCCCAGCATAGTTGTTATATCCTCAGCGATGAAATTTACGAGAAAATAACGTATGGAAGTATTGAGCATTGCAGTATCGGTTCTTTCGATAAACTGGCAGGGAGAGTTCTAACCGTAAATGGTGTATCAAAGGCGTATGCAATGACAGGTTGGAGGGTAGGCTTTCTTAACGGGCAGAAAGATGTTATGAAAGAAGCATCGAAAGTTCAAGGGCAAACAACATCCCATCCGTCATCAATAGCTCAGATTGCTTCACTTGCAGCAGTTCTGTATGCAGCAGATGATGTAGAAAAAATGAGACAGGCTTTTGTAAGGCGTCGTGAACTTATTTGTGGATTATTGGATGAAATTCCAACAGTAAAATATATGAAACCCGATGGAGCTTTTTATATTTTCGTTGATGTATCCGAGGCACTTCGCGGTGAAGTGAAAACTTCCGCTGAACTTTGTGAGTTGTTACTTGAAAAATATCATCTTGCATTGGTTCCTGGTGAGGCATTCGGTGCAGACGGGTATGTACGGATTTCGTTTGCAGCAAGCGAGGATACTATTTACAAAGCGTTAGACCGGTTTAAAACTGGAATCTTGAATTTATAATCGACTATATGATTACACATTGAAGGAAAACACGATGGATAATAAATTGGAATTACATTCACTTAGGAGAGATTACACTTTAAATTCACTGGATGAAGACACAGTTTCACCTGATCCTTTTGATCAATTTCAGCAGTGGTTTTCCGAAGCACAATCCTCTGGTATTCTCGAGCCGAATGCGATGACAATTGCCTCTGCCACCCCCGATGGAATTCCATCAGCAAGGATGGTACTTCTAAAAGCTATGGACAAACATGGTTTTATGTTTGCCACCAATTATGAAAGCAGAAAAGGTGAAGAGTTAATTGCTAATCCCCATGCAGCATTACTGTTCTTTTGGGGAGAAATGCAGCGTCAGATTCGGATTGAAGGGATTGTAGAGAAAGTGACAAAGGAAGAATCGGATAACTACTTTCAATCTCGACCACGTGAAAGCAGGATTGCTGCCTGGGCGTCAAAACAAAGCAGAAGTGTATCAAGCAGAGAAAAGTTGGAAGACGAATATACTGCAATGACCGCTGAGTTTGAAGATAAAGAAATTCCATTACCCGAATTTTGGGGTGGATTTAGGGTGATTCCGAATCTGTTCGAGTTTTGGCAAGGTCGTTCAAATCGTTTGCATGATAGGGTTTGTTATCGTTTAGTGGATGGAGTTTGGGTGATTGAACGTTTATATTCTTGAGTATTTATTTTGAACCAATGGATTTTTACAATCATTCTACCGAGGGAAGCCGTTTGGCTGCTGTAAGGGAATTGGAGATTATCGGTTCTGAACACGAACAGATTTTTGACGATATAGCTTTTATTGCAGCTACAATTTGCAGTGCTCCTATTGCTTTCGTCAGCTTCATAGATGATGAAATTCAGTGGTATAAGTCCATCGTTGGGATTGATCTTACGAGTATTCCAAGGGAAATATCATTGTGTTCATTTATGCTTTCAACCGGTGAGCGGTTAATAGTTGAGGATTTGGAAAAGCATAAAGTGTTGCATGATAATCCTTTTGTAACAGGGGTATTACACATACGTTCTTGTGTCAGTATTCCGATTAAAAGTAGCGACAATCATGTTATAGGTTCGTTATGTATTGTTGATAACCACCCAAGAGAATTTACAGAAAGCGAAGTTAATGCTTTGGAAGCATTAACACGCCAAACACAAGAACATCTCGATGTTCGAAAACGGATGCTCAGATCGCAGAAAGTTGCACAAGCAGAACAAAAAATACTTGAATCACAACTACTCAGAACCGAATTCCGTCTTACTTCTGTTCTTGAAAAATTACCAAATATTGTTTTATACGAAACAAGCAATAATCCTGATGCTGACGATGATACTGAACGTGAGTATATATCGAGCAATATAATTGACATGCTTGGTTATCCCCAGGAGATGTTTATATCCGACAGCAGATTTTTTTCTACGTTAATCCATCCTGATGATAGGGACAAGTCAGAAGCTGAAATACAGGGGTGGGTAAAAAAAAATCATCCTGGAGTCTTGCATCTTGAATTCAGATGCAGGAGAGCAGACGGTCAGTATAGCTGGATTCACGACTCTGTGGTGTGTGTGAAAACAATAGGCGATGAAAACAGTTGGTACATGTCGGGTGTAATGATGGATGTAAGTGCCAGAAGAAATGCCGAAGAGCAATTAAGGCAATCTGCTTCGCATCTTAACGCGTTATTCAATAATAGTTTGCAGGCATTTATTTTGTTAGATAACGAACTAAGAATTCTTGCTTTTAACAGAATTGCGCAGATAGGAGCAATGTCTATTTGGGGACAAAAGTTAGTAGTAGGAAATATTATTTCAGAAATAATTTTCCCGGATTACAAACAGAAGTATATTGAATATTGCCAAATTGCATTTGCAGGGAACAGCCACATCGTACCCGAAATATTATTGAAAACGTATAATGGCGGAGAAGTAT
>CALMMI010000478.1 GCA_937868245.1 uncultured Ignavibacteria bacterium
GAAGCCCGCGAAGCCCTGCAGCCCGATTTCGTGGCCCAGGGACGCCTGCTCCTGCTGCTCTCCCGATATTTGCACCTATATTGATACCATGTGGTCTGTATAGCTCCGTAAGAACTTCGCAGGCTACATTAACCGTATCCATTATTTCATCTCTTTCAGACTTTGTGAGTAGTGGCAATTCACCTATGTGTCTATACGGGGCAACCAATATATGACCGCTATTATAGGGGTATCTGTTCATTACTACAAAACAGAGTTCTCCTCGGGCAACAATTAGTCTGGGTTCATCTTCTTCTATCGCAGTTGCACCGGAACATAAGAAACACTCTTCGTGCTGGGAATTTGGCTTGTCAAACGATTCAATATACTGAGAACGCCAAGGTGACCAAAGATTTTCCATTTCTAATCCTTTCAATCAAAAAAAAAGCGTTCGTTCTACAAAAAACGAACGCCTACTACTATGTAATTATCTATTTGAACTTAGAATGCAAATCGTAAATCTGCTCCGAATTGAATTGCATTCACGCGCCATGCATCATCTGTATTAATTCTTGTGATACCTAAGTTATAATATGCACAAGGAACAAGAACTGCACGACCTAACAGGATTTCGTATTGCAAGCCAAGTTTGATAGCTGCACGGAACGAATTTGCATGAATAATCTCTCCATCGTACAATTGAATTGAAGTACGGTATTGATCTGTAAATCGTGGTTCGAAACCTTCTGTCCATTTTTCTTTTGGAACAAGTGTACCTAAGTCTGAATCAAGAAAGCTCACTCCGGGATTTGCTTCGTTAAAAACAAGTTCATACCGTTGATCTTGGTTAGAGCTAATAGGTATCCCGAATTGAGGACCTGCTGTAATTCCAAGAAATGTACCTGGAATGTTGAACTTATACATAACTTCAAATTGAAGCAACGTATATTTCACATTGGTTGTATGGCGAACTGCTGTTCTTACAGTAGTTCCGTCCAATAGTCTTGAAGGATAATCATCGCCGGGTCTTTCGAAGAACGCAGGTTGAAAATCATACACAACACGTGCAATAATTGACGAATTTGAGTTTTTCACATCACCTAAGAGATATTCACCGGATAGCCCAAAATAATAACCGTTATTAGTACCAGTTTCAAAATTAGGACATGATGCTTCAGCAAAACGTGATGAGAATCCTCCTGCGTGTAGTGAACGGTTATATCCTGCTACAGGACCAAGATAAATCCTCGGTTTTTGTTTTTGAGGATTCAATGGGTCAGAAAGATCACCGTCGCCCTGTGCCTTTACTGAACCTACTGACAACAAACACACCCCTACCAGGGTCAAAAAAAGAGTACTAATACGCATTGTATATCCTTTCTAATTTAAGTGCAAGAAAAAAATAAAAATTTGTTCTAATTGCGGCTTAAAAAGCCGTTGAGGGGAGTCTGATTACCGGTTATATTTTAACCTTACCCAAATTTAACAGAATGATTACCGTTTGACAAGAATAAATTTACATTTTTGAAAAAAAATTGAAAAAAAACCAATTTTTGCCACTTTTTGCACGCTTTTTGCCCGATTTGATTGATTTTTTTACTTCTTTTGATACCCATCTTTTCTACTCTCTTACAGACAATATGTTTCTTCAAAACCTTTCACCCAATCTGTTTCTTTTTTCAGCCTGATTGTAGTCGCTAATCTCTGATTCTTTTTTAGTTACTTTCAATTTGGAAATTTAGGTATTGATTGACGAATCTCAACAGGTCAATTCAATCCATATTCACCGATTTCCTGTTCCAACAGTTGTCGTTCATACATTTCAGAATAAAGTTTCCCTAGTTGAATAAGCTCCTGATGCGTTCCTTCTTCTGCAATTGTGCCATTATCTATAACGATTATCTTGTCACAGTTTTTAACCGTTGAAAGTCGGTGGGCTATAATTATGGTAGTTCTGTCTTTCATAATTTCCGTAAGCCCGTTCAAAATCTTTTCTTCGGTAGAAGTGTCCACAGCCGAAAGTGCATCATCCAGAATTAGGATTTTAGGCTCCCGTACCAATGCTCTTGCTATTGCAGTACGTTGCTTCTGTCCACCTGATAGTGTTATGCCCCGCTCCCCTACAATCGTATTATATCCATCGTGGAGCGTTGCTATATCATCATGGAGCGCAGCACGTTTTGATGCTTGTATTACTTCCTCCTCTGTGGCATCGGGCTTGCCAAAACGAATATTGTCGGCAATCGAAAGCGAAAAAAGAAATGGCTCTTGCTGAACTATCCCGATAGTATTCCTAAGCGTTTGAATAGGAATTTTAGTAATCTCATGTCCCCCGATTGTTATCAACCCCGAAGTTACGTCCTGCAATCTTGGAATAAGGTTTACAAATGACGATTTCCCCGCCCCGGTTGCACCAACAATGCCCAGAGATGTTCCATTTGGGATATGAAGCGTTATGTTTTCAAGAACAGCCACATCGCGGCTTTTGTATCGGAATGAAACGTTATTGAAGTTAATCTCGCCACTTACAGATTGAATTGCATTGTCTGTTCCAACATTATCCTTAATTTCCGGCTGACTATTAAGTATTGCCGTAAGACGCAAAGTAGAAGCAGATGCCCGCTGGATAAGATTCATTACCCACCCTATTGCAGCTACAGGCCAAATAAGTTGATTCAAGTAGATAAAGAACTGTGATAAATCACCAAGGAGTGCTTTCCCCTGCATTACTTGAAAGCCGCCGTAACTTAGCACCAGTACGTTAGAAAGCCCTACCAACAGCATCATCGAAGGCATTGTCATGGATTGAATCTTTGCAAGCCGCAGATTCTTTTGGGAATATTCCGTACTACTCTTGTTAAAGCCTATGCGCTCGTACTCCTCACGCGAATATGCACGGACAACCCGCACACCCGACAACGCCTCCTGAACTTGAGAAGTTAATGAACCAAAATGTTCCTGAACATCTTTGAATGCAAAATGGACTTTTCTGCCGATTGCATACGTTGCATACGCCATTATGGGCAATGGAAAAAGAGCCACGAACGTTATCGAAGCATTCAGATGCACCATAAGAGTAATTGCAAATATGAATGTCGTAATCGTATTTGCAGAATACATAATCGCAGGACCGATAAACTCACGTAATGCAGATATATCATTGGTAGCATGTGCCATCAACGATCCTGTGGAATATTGATGGAAGAAACTTACATTTTGCTTTTCTATCGCCCGTAGTAAATCGTTGCGTACATCATATTCAATCAAACGGGAGCCGACAATGATGGTCATACGGGTTAGCATCATAAATACCCCGCTACCTCCGGTGAGCAATAGGATTTTAATGATTGCTTCGGTTATAAAGTCGGTATTGGCATGTTGCTCTCGCAACCCGTTTATTATTGCACCTACTACAGGAGGTATGGCTGTAGAGCAATAATTGGATATGGTTACAAACAGTATCCCGAGTAAGAATCGGACTTTATATTTTTTGAAATATGGAGCAAGCCTAAGCAGAACTAACATCTTAAAATAATTTGGTTGAGAATTTGCTATGTAGATTTACGTATGGAAATGTATCATTGAATTGTCGTACTCTTATTGTCATAAGAAAATCATGGTATTCATCTAACTCTAAGACTGACTGACAATTTCTCGTTTTGTTTCAGGACAAATTGAAAATATTTGAAAAACATTACCTTTTATCTGGAAATCAGCACGTTATTAAATGTTTACAGTTTGTTAGATTTTGAATTATGACCTACTTGTGCATACCGGAAACAGTCAATCAGATGGTCATTAACCATCCCGGCTGCTTGCATATATGCGTAGCAAATTGTAGAGCCGACGAATTTAAAGCCATGTTTTAGCAAATCCTTACTCATTGCATCCGATTGTGGGGTGCGGGCAGGAATATCGCGCATGGTTTTCCAATTATTAACGATTGTTTTGCCGCCTGTAAACTGCCAGATGTAGTTATCGAAGGTATGAAATTCTTTTTGCAATTTTAGAAATGAACGGGCATTAGTAACACTTGACGCTATTTTGAGCTTATTACGTACGATACCTGTATTGTTCATCAATTCATCGAGTTTTTCTTGTGAATAGACGGATATAATTTCAGGAACAAAATTGTCGAACGCATCCCGGAAATTCTCACGTTTTTTTAGAATGGTTGCCCAGCTGAGTCCGGCTTGGAAACCATCTAAAATAATAAATTCGAAATGCTTACGGTCGTCGTGCACAGGCACTCCCCATTCGTTGTCATGATATATTGTGTCGAGTTCGCGATTACCTGTCCAGCCGCATCTGATGAGTTCTGCTGACATAAAAAACTAAATTTTTGTTAAACAATTTTGATTTTTACAAACTGCAAATTACGGAATGAGTATCTAATTTGCCCTTAAATTTTTGTAACGGTAATAAACACTTGGCTATGTGTTCAAAAATACATAATATAGCATGGATATACACTCACTCCTTCTATCGACTAAAGAATTCATGAAAAAAAGCTTACTCAATTTAGCACTGATAAAGGTTTATGTACTATTTGCAGTATTTACTACCTTGACTTGCGCATCCTATGCAC
>CALMMI010000479.1 GCA_937868245.1 uncultured Ignavibacteria bacterium
TCTCAAGATCCTTCCGGTATGTTCGAATCAGTAATTATGAATCTGGTGGGTGCTGCATTTCATTATATTGCCATCGAAACGATTCTTTTCATTTACTTTGCCCTCTATATCCGTAGGCACGAAAAGACTAAGAAGTTCTGCAAAATCTTGGCAGTAGGTATTCTGGTAATCTATATTCTAGATTTACTGGGCAAACTGGCACAAGACGCAAGTAACCCGCTTGCAGGTATTGCAGCATTCGTACTGTGTATAATGCTCTTGCTAACAATTGGTAGAACAAAATGGATTGCTCTCCTAACAAAACAGGAAAAGAAAAAATTGGTGTGGCAATCCGCTCTAGGCTTCTTCATTTTTACATTTTTTAGTGTTGATTGTTTTACCGATCATATTTCACAGCTACCCAAATCAATAGATTTTTTCCTTTACGGAAGCTCCAGCATTGTTGGCGTAGCCATGATGTTCAGTGCAATCTATTCGGCAAGGTTGTTTTTCCCTGCACTGGTAGCTCTCCCGACTGCATCGGCTGTTGACAGACGGAATTCCGAGGTCTCATCGCTTACCCATCTTAATAAAATCATAGCGGAAACAATTGATTTCGATATGCTTATCGAAAATCTTACACAACGTTCTTTGGAAGTTTCAAGAGCTACCGGAGCATGGTGTGAATTGTATTCACCGTCAGGTGAAAGGTCGATAGCCTCACTAAAATATATTAACAAGGAACAAATAGAATGGTTGTATTCATTCCCTGCATTCGAGAGTCTTATTTCCAATTCAACCGGAACTAATTTGATAGAATCTTTTGATGAGCATCCGGGGCTTGCTCCTTTGGCTTCCTACCCGAAACCGATAGCAAGGTCGCTTATCATTGTGCCACTGTACGAAGGACTCTCGAAAATTGGCGCGTTAATTGTATTGAACACTCAAAATTTTGGTTTCGAGAATGATGATATGAATGTGTTATCATCATTCGGAGATAATATTTCGGTTGCTCTCAAAAACGCACGGCTCATCAGGGAATCAATTTCACATGAGCGCATTCAGCACGAGATACAGGTTGCCCGGCAAATACAGACCAAATTACTTCCGCAGAAAATTCCGGTTATAAGCGGTTATGATATTGCCCCGTACTCTCTTCCGGCAACAGAAGTGGGGGGGGATTATTACGACGTGATAACCTTGCGGGACGGGAAGATAGCGATTTTTATGGGTGATGTTTCGGGCAAGGGAGTACCTGCTGCTTTTTATATGGCAGAATTGAAAGGTGTGGTGCTTGCATTAGCGCAGGAAGTTCGTGGAGCACGTGATTTCCTGTGTAAAATTAATGCAACCATGTTTGGAAATATCGAAAAGCAAACCTATATTACGCTATCGTGTGTGGTTATAGAACCCGATTCTCCTAAAATATCTTTAGCCCGGGCAGGTCACATGCCTTTTTTGGTGAAACAACATGGAGGAGTTTCCGTAGTGACACCAAGAGGGTTGGGAATAGGTCTTGCCAAATCTGAAGTTTTTGATGCTTTACTCGAAGAATATTTCCTAGATTTATCGGTTGGTGATGCGTGCTTCCTCTTTACCGACGGGCTTTCCGAACGGCAAAACTCACAGGATAAGGATTTTGGTTATGAACCGATTTTGGATATTCTTAGGTCGCCTTCTGCCGAATCTGCCCAGATGATTATTAAAGAAGTTATGAAAGCAGTTGAATATCACGCAGGTTCTTTCCCTCAGCATGACGACATGACGTGCCTAGCATTTATCTATCGTGGGAACGGAAACGTAAATACATCAAAAGGGAAGCTGGAATCACATGGCGAATCCCTTATGATTAAACCTGAATACAATACTCACACATCATAAACATCAGTTAGTTCTAAATATTAATATTTTGACAAAAATTATCCTTTTAAGAAAGTTGCACCATGAACGAATCGAAATTTACTATTGAACATCATAGTATCGGCGATATTAAATGCCTTAAAATTCAAGGGTATCTTGATGCACACACTGCACCCCAGTTAGAATCTGCCATCGGTAATTTGGTTCAGGAAGGAAAGCATAAGATAATAGTCAATTTCTCGGAACTCGACTATATTTCCAGTGCCGGATTGGGCGTGTTCATGGTCTATATTGAGGATGTACGGGAGCTGGGTGGGGATATTAAGCTTTCCGAAATGAAACCCAAAGTTTTTACTGTTTTTGATTTATTAGGATTCCCGATGCTGTTCGAAATTGTTGAAAACAATCATGCGGCTATCGCGAAATTTTCTAATTAACTTCACCTTCTACCAACTTATTTTATAAAATTATGGTAGCTATCCTTAATTCACATAATAACCAGATAAGCGCAACCGGCAGTACCGCCGAGCTTGAAAAAATCCGTGAATTCGTAGGTGCTCAAGCCCTCCTGTTCGGATTTGAGGAGATTGACGCTTTTCAAATTGCACTTGCTGTGGACGAAGCATGTTCAAACCTTATCCGTCATTCGTACCACAATGACAATAACAGGCAATTCGTTGTAAAAATTGAACAAAATAACGGAGAACTTATTATTCAAGTGATGGATAATGGCGATTCATTCAACCCTATGTCTGTACCCGAACCTGATATGGAAGAATATTTTAAGAAGTTCAAACGCGGTGGGTTAGGTGTTCAGATCATGCGTAAAGTTATGGATAAAATTGAGTATTTGCCAGCTCAAACTTCTACAGCACTCAACATATTATCGCTAACCAAACGTCTTGCTTGAGAAAACAGCTCTTTCAGCTATTTTTCAGTTCAAGTTAATGCATACCCCTTCCTTTTGAAAATTTATCGTAATTTCGCTGTAGAAATTTGATAATCATTTTCGTTTAGCATCACTCCTTCTATGAAAGCAGTACTTTTTTTACTTGCCTTTGCAATCGGTTTATTCTTCGGATTTTATCCTGCGCTCCACAAGCCGCGTCCTCTCTATTGGCGAATTTTGACGATTACTATTCTGACCTCAATGATTGTTTTGGCACTGTTTCCCCATACAGCCGGAACATTCAGCGATGCAATTGTGAATTATCGAATGGGAGTGAAGCATGACATACCTGTTAAGATTAAACTAATTCCTGAAACCAAAGTAAACGAAAGCCACCAAGTCTCGTATCAGGCTACCGATTTTACCGGAAGCACCATAAAGTTTACAGTACTTTTCAATGAGAACAGAGTAGATTTACCTCAAATCGAATCAGCTTCTTCGGCAATTGTACTGATACACCGTGAAGGGATTGACAATACGTTCCAAGCTGGGGAGACTGTCAGTCTTAACCCTATTCTAACTCTTCCATTTATCATTGGTTTGGAAGAACGGGCAAGAATTCTGTATTTCCATGTGCCGATGAGTTGGATTGCAGTACTTGCTTACGTAGTAGCAATGATTTATGCAGGGAAGTATTTATCGAAAAAGAATATCAGGGATGATATCACCTCGTCATCCGCCGCTGCTTTGGGTACACTGTTTTGCTTACTTGCAACAGTTACAGGTTCAATTTGGGCAAAGTTCAATTGGGGTAGTTTTTGGAATTGGGATCCGCGCGAGACTTCAATTTTTGTTCTTCTGCTTATCTATGCTGCATACTTCGCTCTTCGTGCCGCAGTAGAAAACGAGGAACGCCGTGCAAGACTTAGTGCTGTGTATGCAATACTTGCAGCAGTTACCGTTCCGTTCTTTATATTCATTCTCCCCAGAATTACAGAAGGGCTGCATCCGGGGTCGAAGGGTGATGCAAATATCGGTCCAGTGCTTAGCCCCCAAGCGGAAGCATTAAACCCTCTTAAACAGATAATTCTCAGTTTGTCGTTTGCCGGGTTTACTCTGGTCTTCTTTTGGATGCTCAGTTTGCAGATTCGTGTAAAAACAATAACAATGAAGCTCCTTGAACGTCATAATACTAATGAAGGATAAATCTTATGTATGATTTTTTTGCAAATAACGCTCTGTATGTAGTGCTACTTGTTACCCTTACTGTTTGGCTGGGCATTGCAGTCTATTTGAATGGTATTGAGAAGAAAATTACAAACCTTGAAAAGAAGATTTTGGAGTAGTGCTACATATTACTGAGTTGAAATTTTCAGTGATATTTAACATTGTGCAATTAAATGAAAAATAGGCAAGTTTCAGTATAGTGCAACTGGCACAATATGACAAATATGGTATGTCACGCTCAGCCCGTCGAAGTGTAAAAATACTTGCCAAACTATTGATGCTTTTTTTTAGCAGAGAACTTACCACAAAAAAGGAAAAAACAATGAAACCACGTTATATCATCGGAATAATAGTAATTGCAGCAGGTTTGGGATTTGCTGCTTATTCGCTCAACACATCAAAAATTGAATATACAAATTTATCTGCTGCTGAATCTTCCGGTAGAAAAGTGCAAGTGAAAGGTGTGTGGGTAAAGGATAAGGGAGCAGATTATAATGAAAAGTCAAATGTATTCAGTTTTACAATGATGGACGATTCCAAAAAAGAAGTGAAGGTACTTTTTGCAGGATCGCGTCCTAATAATTTTGAAATTGCTGAGAGCATCGTTGTAAAA
>CALMMI010000480.1 GCA_937868245.1 uncultured Ignavibacteria bacterium
GCCATGCAACTGATGATGCACCTCGAAAGTTATTCCCTATGCAAACCGAAGTATATGCGTCAATCCGAGCTACAAAATGGATGCAATTCGAGGGGGGAATCAATATCGGTCATAAACGATTCGGAAATACTCAAACGAGTAATTACAGAGGGCAGCAGCCATGGTCGTTATCGATGATTCTACAACCGGATATTTCCTACCCTCAACTACGGGTAGGTTTTTTTATGCCGACGATTGGTATGCGTAACGATGACCATACAAAACTGATATGGCAAGTACCGAGTGCAGTAGGGACAAGTAACATTACGAATCTTATTCCCCCGCTCTATGCTGAATTCGGAACGGAGTTAACATACGACGCTATTAAATGGCTTACGGTATCAGTGGGTGCATTTGGTACTCATTCAATCTCTGAGTTGATTCTTAATAAATATGATGCGGGAAATGCTATACCTAATTCAATTTCTCTTATTTCAGGAGCAAATAAACCTACAATTGTAGCAAGAGCAATGATATTTGAACGGTTTATGGACGACAAATTAAATACATACATAGGTAGTTCAGTATTTAACAACGATGATTTTACGATGATAAATGCATTTGCTGGTGTAGGTTTAGCAGATAAAGCAACGCTAATGTTTGATTATGCAACCTCAACTAAAAAAGGTGTCCGGACTACGAACACCGCTTCAATAGAAGCATTATACCAATTGGATGATGCCCTTTTTCTCACAGCAAGAGCAGAAACAGGCACTACTCTTACAGAGAATTCCGATCCTGCATATACGCAAACACTTATGCTCGGTGCTCAAATATTTATACTTCCATACGTTGAATTCCGTCCAGAGTATCGTGTAATGGACGCGAACACTTTCCGTTCAGGTCGTTACACATTCCAATTACATTTCTTTTACTAAAGGACTTTATCATGAAATGGAAAACAGTCAGTACGATAGCGTTAATACTTATCATACCTTTGGTTGTTGTTTGGCTGGTTCAAGGCAGAAATATCTACACAAAGGACAAAAAGCAAATTATAACCAAAACGAAAGACGAGATATTTGGAACAGAAAGTGAAAAAGTGGAATGGGTAGATGAATTCCAACTTGGTTTGTTACCGGGTGTAGATGATTTATCCCCAAAACTATTAGCTTCGGTTGCTGTACCAAGTGGAATTCTAATTGCAATTTCATTATTCGGTTTCTTTATGGATTACAAACAGAAACACCCCACCATGAAGTAATTTTTCGGGTAGGTAAGCGTACCATCCGGGTGTGTATATTCAGATTGTTCCAATAGAACATTAGAAGGTTTCGATAGTTTGTTTTTAAACCAATGGAACAAAATTCAGTGTCAATAAGTATAAATACAATTAATTTTTTCTCGAATACAGCTTTTTCAATCATTCTCAATCTTACAAATATGAAATTCAATAAAATAGCAGCAGTCGCACTTTGTGCAGCATTCATCGCTCCTCAGATAACCTTCTCGGGAACAGGTTTAAAAATAGGAACTCAAGGCAAAAAAAGCATTACACTCAATAATAAAGTAGGCGAAAACCTTGTAAAGTTTTTAAGTGCAGCACCTTTAGAAGAAATCAAGGGAAGTTCCTCCGGCGTTTCAGGTTCTTTTACCATAGATTTGGATAACCTGGAAGCAACTACCGGACAAATAGCCGTAGAAGTTAAAACAATGACCACAGGTTTGAACAGACGTGATTCGCATTTATGGGGCAAAGATTGGTTGGATGCAGATAAATACCCATCTATAACTTTTGATATAAAGGGATTAAGCGATATTCAAATTGTAAAGCAAGATAACGGTATGGGCGAAATCAAAGCGAATGCAATCGGCACTTTTACCATGCACGGTCAGTCCAAGCAAGTTAAATCCCCTATCACACTCAAATACGTTCGTGAATCAGAGGCTACAAAAAAACGTGCTGATGGTGATTTCTCACTTGTGCAAGCATCATTCAAAATTGTACTTAAAGATTTCAACGTAACCGGCACACAAGGTATAGTAGGTAGTAAAGTTGGTGAAACCATCGATATTGATGCAAATTTTTACGGCTCAACCGCCAAGTAATAGAAAGTAGCTATAAAATTATGGAATTACCTGTAATCAATATTCAACGTCGGGAGTTTTTCACAAAAACCCTCTATGGTTTGGGAGCATTAACCTGTGGGAGTATTCTGGCTTCAATTGCGGCCTGCGAACCCTTCGCAACAAAAGTCAGTACCGGAGGACAAGCAAATTTTGACACCGTATCAGGAGACCCTGACGGGTTTTTGAAAACAGTAGGTTCAGGTTTGGTTGTCCAGTTGAAAGACAAAGACGGAAATTCAATAAACGGAGCACACTCAGTGGTAATAATGCGTATAGGAACTTCTGCTAAAGAAGAGTTTCTTACGCTTTCCTCACGGTGTAATCACGAAGATTGTGATGTTGTAGCCCCGGTGGACATTGGAGAAAACATTATATGTCCATGCCATAACTCCCAGTTTTCACCTGTTGACGGCTCGTTGTTAACAGGTCCTGCAACTGCATCATTGGTAAAATTCACAAATAGTTACGATCCTGTTACAAAGATTCTGACTATCTTCGCTTAGAAGTAATTATATTTGCATATCTGATTTGCAAACATCAGGTCAATAAGAATAATCACATATCTATTTACTTATTACTTGTTACGAGGTGTACTATGAAAATTATTTACCAATGGTTGCTCATCATAGCAATTATGGCAGTATCGTCTGCTTCTGTCCATGCAAATATTACAGGCATTTCAGGACGTAGTCAATTAGGATGCGGCGGAACAGGCTGTCATGCTCCAACAGCAGGAACAGGTACAAGTGTTTCAATGCTTGGAGTTAGCGGCACTATTACAATGGCTGCAGGAACTCAGCGTTCTTTCACAGCAATTGTTTCCCATACTTCACAGCCTGCAGCCGGAATAAATATTTCGGTTAAAAATGGTGCAGGAGCAAATTCAGGGGAATTTACAGCCGGAACAGGATTGCAGATAATGAATGGCGAGTTGACCCATACAGGGCCTCAAGCTATGATAGGCACTCCCCGCCAAGCCATGTTCCAGTTTATTTGGACCGCTCCTGCTACTCCCGGTACATACACACTTCGTGCAGCAGGAAATGCCGTAAACAGTAATCTTAATGCCGATCCTACTGATATTTGGAACACTATGGCACCGATTACGATTGTTGTCCCGGGTATTCAAGTAACTGCTCCCAACGGAAATGAACAATGGTGCCGAGGAACAACCAAAAACATTACGTGGACTTCAACAGGTGTTGCTTTTGTAGATATATCCATCTCTCAAGACGGCGGATCAACATTCAGTAGCATTGCTACCCATATAGCTGCATCTCCTGCATCATGGCCCTGGGCCATACCTACCTCGATGCTTGTAGCCGGTACATATCAGGTTCAAGTATCCGATAATTCCAACCCGCTGACTTTTGATAACAGTAATGCAAGTTTCTTTATATTGGCAGCTCCTACTGTTCTCGAAAATCCATTAAATGAAACTGCATGTGTAGGCGAATCCAAAAAATTTACAGTACTGACCGATAACCCAACTGCATACAATTATCAATGGCTACGGAATAACTCAGCCATAAGTGGAGCTAATTCGGCAACCTATACAATATCGTCTGTTACTACTGCAAGTGCCGGCACGTACAAATGCAAGGTAAGTGCATGTAATACAGATGTGTATAGCGACACAGCAACTCTGATTGTTTACCCGCCACCTGCGATTACATCCAATCCACATGATACAACTATCTGTCCGGGGGCATCGGCTGTATTAAAAGTAACTGCTACCGGTGAAGAACTATTTTATCAGTGGAGACGTAATGGTGCTCCTCTCGGTGCAGGTAATTCTGCAACATATACAATTCCTGTTGCTACAGATGCCGATTCCGGTTCATACGATGTAGTTATTTCGGGACGCTGTACGCCTCCGGCTACCAGTACAATGGCTCGGGTTAAATTCCCATCTGCCCCACAATTTTTCACTCAGCCTACTGATACATTTATTTGCGCAGGCAGTGAACTTAAAATGAAGGTAGAAGCCTCGGGTGCAGGTGTAACGTATGTTTGGAAACTTAATGGTAAACCAATTACTGCAGCTGTAGGAAACAGTTATACAATAGCTGCCGTAGGTGCTTCCGATACAGGAACTGTTTCGGTAACCGCTACAAATTCATGTAATTTTACTACAACTATTAACGCGCATGTACAGATTGCAGTAGCTCCGAGCATTACTACCCAACCGACGGATACTACTTCTATTCCCGGAAGCTCAGTTTCATTTAAAGTTGTAGCTAAGGGTAGTTCGCTTACGTATCAATGGAAAAGAAACGGAACTAATATTCCAACAGGAACTTCAGCTATACTTACCTTAAGTTCAGTGAAACCTCTTGATTCCGGTGTATATACATGTACAGTAAAAAATTCGTGCGGCGAGGTTACTACAACATCAGCTAAATTAACTGTAAACGGCTCTTCTGCCCCTTCAATCGGTTTTAATCTTCTAACCGTTGATTTTGGATGTGTACTTCAGGGTACAACAAAGGACTCAACATTAACAGGAGTAATTGAAAATATTGGTGGAAGCGCATTAATTGTATCAAGCGTAACTATAGGCGGTACCGGCGCAGCCTCCTTCTCAATAATTAGTGGTGGCGGTGGATTTACCCTTGCTCCGAACGATAAAAGAACTATTACAATCCGATTTGCCCCAACAGTGTTAGGTGGACAATTAGCAGTTCTTACTGTTGCAAGCAATTCGTCAACAACCCCAACACCTACAGCTCTTATCGGTCAGGGTTGCTTGAGCCAGCTAAGTATTTCTAAAATAGTATTCGATACAACATCACCCGGGATTACCAGAGATTCGGTAGTTCAGGTATGTAACAATACTGCTGCTGCATTTGCAGTTACCAGTGCTTTGATAATTGGTGGAGACGGTCAATTCGAGATTCTTTCATCCGATGTAATGCCAAAAACATTACAACCTGCCGGATGTATGACATTTACCATCCGTTACAAACCGACTACAAAGAATGGTGCTTCTGCTATCCTGGCAGTTAAAGCCGGTACAACTGGCGGTACAGAGGAACATCCAATTAGACTTGAAGGAAAATCCCAACAAACAACCGGTGTAGAAGAAGATGATGTATTAGGTAAAATTCTCTCATCTGTCCGTGCGTTTCCAAATCCAAGTTCAGAAAATGTTTCGTTTGAAATCAACGCAACAGTACCTGAAATTGTTACTCTCTCCATTGTGGATGCTGAAGGACGTATCGTGTACAGGAAAGCAGGAATCCAACTTACTGAAGGTGCAAATAACCTATATTGGAACGGAAATACACTTCTTGGGAACAGAGCAGCTTCCGGTAGTTATACAGCAATTCTTAATGCGTCTTTAGGAGCCCGCTCCACTCAATTTATGATAATAAGATAAAATTCATTTTACATTTTGGGCGGAGGTTACTCCGCCCTTTTTTTGTCTATTTTTAATTCAAAAGGTTTCATTTTATGTTAGTTCGTAGAATATTTATAGCTCTCACTCTTAGTTTATGTTTTGTTACTTCCGGTGTTGCACTTGCTGAAAGCAGTGGACAAACGGGGAGAACCGCTCCCAGTTTCGGTTGTGGTGGTAATGGATGTCATGCCAATTCATCTAGTACGGCTACTTCTGTTACGTTTACTTCCGCTTCCGGTTCGTTTACCGTAGCTCCTGGTGGAAAATTAGAAATTACTGTTATTGTTGCTCACCCCAGCTTAGCTGCAGCAGGTATTGATGTAGGAGTAAAAACAACAAAAACCAGTTCAACAACTGTTGGAGTGCTTTCAACATCCGATAATGGAGCCAGAATTGCGAATTCCGAGCTTACCCATAATTCTCCAAAAACTATGACCGGAGGAAAAGCGGAGTTTACTTTTACATGGACAGCACCTGCAACCGAAGGAACATATTTCCTTCGCGCCGTTGGAAATGCAGTGAACCGTAACGGAAATGCCGACGGTAGTGATGTATGGAATTTTGCGACCCCTGTTGAACTTGTAGTAAAGAAAACAAATGCAGTTGATGAGAATACAAATGAACCTACATTGTCGTTAGGTGTATTTCCAAACCCATCTGCCGATCATGCCACTATTACGTATGATATTGCATCTTTTTCCAATGCAATGATTGAAATTACCGACCTCATGGGTCGTTCATTCATAAAGCAAAGTGTTGATAATTCTTCCGGAAAAGTAGATGTATCACTACTTGCTTTACCTGTAGGAATTTATCAAGTAGTATTGCACTCCGGTGATGTTCAAAAAGTAGAGCGTTTGGTTATAGCTCGATAGTCCGGGAGTAATACATAACTGTATAATACCAAGAAGCCGCCAATGTCATTACAAGACATTGGCGGCTTCTTAGTTTTCTATTGAAGTAGAAGTTAGAGTACTATAGTTCTAAATGTTAGGTTTACCCTTTCCCTGTTTATCTTCGTGGTTGGCGGCAAGCGATGCAACCAGTTTGTTTGGGTCTCCCCTTTCATTACAAGCAGGCTCCCGTGTTCCAATAATAGTGAAACAGTCTGCCCCGTCCGTTTGTGTTTAAAGGAAAATTTCCTTTCAGCTCCCACGCTTAGGGAAGCAATGGTCGTATTCTTGCCTAATGATTTTTCGTCGTCACTATGCCATGCCATTCCTTCACTCCCGTTATGATATAAATTGAGCAAACAGGAGTTGAATGTTGCACCCGATATATTCTCTACAATTCTTTTTAATTCAAGTAGTTCGTTTGTCCAAAGCAGTGCCTGTTTTGTTACGTTTGAATATGTGTACATGAATTCACTATCACCATACCATGCTACTTTCCGTTTTGTAACAATATGCTTTCCGAATATTACGGCTTCGTCATTTTTCCATTCAATTGAATGAAGTAAGTTTTCGTAATAATGGTCAGCTTCCTGACGGTCCAGTACTTTTCCATAATAGTTTACGACGCCGTCGTTAGGCAGTAGATTTGTGATTATTTCATTTGAGAATAAGTCCATTTTTCCATTTTTTATATTTAACATTCATGCAATGAGCACAGGGTCTGAAACCGTGATTTACCGCTTCTATTTCAGTAGAAAAGAAAACTCTATTTTGTGGTTTCATCCCTTTACCTGAATTGCACGAAAGCAAACCGTATATTTTCAAGTGTTTGTTCCCACAATAAAGGATTTTGCCTTTTCTGATTTCACTTCTCAACTCCTCATCGGTTATATCTGCATGATTAATCATGTATTATGTTAGGGCATCGTGAAAAATAATCCCGGCTGTGAACCGCTCACCACCCAAAAGTTCACTTACACCATGCTTCATCGTAACCCGGTAATACCCCTTACTCCCTTTTACAGGTCTGAAATTTGTTGTAAAGATAAGCATATCTCCCTTTTTTGGAGTAAGTACAATTGCCTTTGATTGTGCCCTCGGGATTTGCTCCATAAGAACAAACTCACCACCTGAATAATCCACTCCCGGCTCGCTCAGAAACAGCACCGTTTGAATCGGGAAATATATGTCTCCGTATAAGTCCTGGTGAAGCGTATTGAATCCCCCTTTTCCATATTTCAAAATCAGTATGGTAGGTTTCGTTTGATTGTTATGATGGCAAAGCGATTGTAGTTCGGGAAATGTATCCGGGAATTGCTTGTCAATATTCAATAATTTCATCCATTTATTGGCAATCGGGGCAAGATTAGGATACAGTTTTTCTCGTAAAGATTGAAGTGTATCAGGAAGAGGATACTTGAAATACTTATATTCTCCCAAACCGAAACGGTATCGTTCCATTACTACCGTCTTTCTATATTCACCCGAATCATAATTGTGTTTTAGTTCTTCGCAGATTTCATCTTCTAAAATACTCGAAACGATTGAATACCCCTTTTCATTCATGTCTTCCGTAATTTTTTGCCAATCTGTTGCTTCTAATTTATTGTGTATTTTGTTCATATAATTCGTTTTTGCGTTCCTAATCTTATTAAAATGAATTTGTTTTTGCTGCTTCCCAACCTATTATTGCAGATTTTCGTGTTGTCCCCCACATATACCCGCCAATTGCGCCTGTGGATTGAATAACGCGGTGGCATGGAATCAAAAACGCAACAGGATTGCTTCCAATGGCAGTACCTACAGCACGTGATGCTTTGGGATGGTTGATATTCTGTGCAATATCCCCATACGTTGATAATTGCCCCATCGGAATTTTTAGAAGGGTTTCCCATACTTT
>CALMMI010000481.1 GCA_937868245.1 uncultured Ignavibacteria bacterium
TTTCTATACCCGTTTGGAAATTTTAGGAAACGACTTAAGTACAATGGGTGATTTGTTGGATGCAATAACACATTCAGCCGAAGAGATAGTAATGGATGCTGTTGCAAATAAGGCGACAGTGTTCAACCGTCACGAAGATGTTACATTATCGATTACAGATTCACCCGTAAATATTCTACCATTGTATTTTCTGAAAGCTATTGAGGAAATTATTGATAATGCCTTCAAGTTCTCGGAGGCAGGAACTCCGGTTTTAATAAAAAGTGAAGCAACAAATGGTAAATTTACTTTAAGGATTTACAACAAGGGGCGTGGAATGACTGCTGAACAAATCGCAAACATAGGTGGTTACCAACAGTTCGAACGTAAACAATATGAACAGCAGGGGAACGGCTTAGGCTTGGTAATAGCACAAAAAATTATGGAATTGCAAGGTGGTACATTCTCTATTGAAAGCAAACCGAACGAATATACCACTGTATCGATTACAGTTCCTGCACCGAAGGGGTGATTGGAGTTCTTTTAAAAAGTTAATTTTCAATTACCCATGAGCAATCACGATTCAACATTTGAATCTTATGCCGACCAGCTTGCTACACAACTGGCTTCGAGTATATTTCAAACAACTGATATTCTAGGTCAGCTTGTTCGTGCGTCCGAAAAACAGTACAGTGGCAGTCATTCTCAGTTTGTTGGCGAAAAATCTGAAGCAGTAGCAAGACAATTAGGCTGTACTGAAGGTGAGTGTTTTGAGATAAAAACTGCCGGGATGCTTCATGATATAGGCAAGATTGGTTTTCCTGAACAAATTACGTCTAAACTTCCTTCAGAACTGGCTACGGAAGATTTTAGGTATTATATGAGTCATATTGACGAGGGATTCAGGATTCTGTCAATACATGAAGGTTTGGCTTCAATCGCAAACATTGTAAATCAACATCACGAACGGCTTGATGGTGGGGGATTCCCGAACCGTTTACGAGGGAATGAAATATCACTTGGTGCTAAGATTATCTCGGTTGTAGATTATTATCATAATTCAATGTTCCGGTTACAAAGGGACAAAACAGGGAACTCAGGACAAATAACAAGTACAACTGCATTCCTTAACTCAACTCAATCGAAATACGCCCAAACAATGAACTACCTTCATCAAAGGGCAGGCACACACTATTCTGTTGAAGTTGTAGATGCATTTACAGGCATAATAGAAGGCGAACGCAGGCAGTTAGGTGAACGAACCATTATGCGCCTTACAGTCAATCAAATCAAGCCGGGAATGATGTTTGCCAGTGATTACTCAACCTCATACGGTTTGTTGATTGCTGCAAAAGGGGAGCAGATTTCTAGCGAAGCAATTAACCGTTTAATAGCTCTTGCTGAAATCGGTGAAATCCCAACCAAAATTTTGGTAATGAGTTAGAGATATTTTGCTTACTCTCTTTTCATTCAATTCTCAGACGCGCACCAATGTAAACCAACCTGCTATCGAGTGGACCCCAAACAAGTGACGCATCGAAAAATTCATTGTGCGGATCTTTCGGAGAAATTATCGCGACCTTCTGAATGAAATTTGTAATGTTTTCAACACCAAGATAAATATCAAAAATTTCAAACCGTTTAGTTATTTGTGCATTCATTCGGAAGAATGAATCGAAGTGATCCGGGAATCTTAAAGAATCAGGATTGTTAATTGTTGATGGGATTCGTCCACCGCTATTCCAAATTGCAGTACCGTCAATTTGCCATTCCTTTTCATGAGAAGACCATGAGGCAGTAGCCAAAACCCTCTGAGGTGATATAAGAGGACGTTCTTGAAGTTTCCCTCCTGTTGTAGCTTTAGAATCAATAATACGGTAAGAGAGATTTAAATCTATCGAAGGTATAGGAGCAAAATTTAGCTGGAAAAGACCGCTGTTTGAAAACGAAGTTCCGTTTAGATTATCAATTACAACCAAACTCTCGCTTCTATCCAAATCAACAACCACTTGATTCAGAAAATCAGTTCTGTAAAATTCTGCATCGAATGTGAAAATTTTACTC
>CALMMI010000482.1 GCA_937868245.1 uncultured Ignavibacteria bacterium
TGCGGAATGGTCAGAGAGATACAGTTCTTCAACAGGATAAGCGCGAGGGTGCAAATAATTTCGGGATATTCGCTCAAGAAGAAGTTATAATTAACGACAAATTTACTGTAATGCTTGGCGCGCGATATGATAAAATAGCATACTACAATGACACTTACTTTGATGGTGGCAATAAAAACGACATTGCAGAAAAAGTATATGATAAAGTTACTCCAAAGTTTGGCTTAACATATAGGCTAGCTTCAGATATGAGTATTTATGCAAACCTGGGTGGAGGTATTGAAATACCGGCAGGAAACGAAGTTGACCCCCCGGGATCCTTAGGAGCCTCGGTAATCAACCCGCTGCTTGAACCTATGGTTTCTACAACATACGAACTCGGTTGGAAAGCAATGCCAAGAGTAGATGATTTTATTGGGATGGGCGGAGCAAATGTTTCTGTTGATGTTGCAGCGTATATGATTGGTGTCACGAATGATATTATTCCTTATTCAGGAGGTCGTTTCTATATTTCAGCTGGAAAAACGCAACGAATTGGTGCTGAACTGGGTGCATCTGTAAAACTCGAAAATGGTTTTTCGCTTTCAGCGGCATTTACTTACTGCAACAGTAAGTACGTTGAGTACAATCTTGAAAATATTTATAAGACTTCAAGGGATTCTGTGGAGGGGCAAACAACTTTCAAGGATTATTCTGATAATAAAATTGCAGGAATGCCTGATATGTATGCTACTTTAAGAGCAAAATGGGAACCTAAATTTTTGGAAAGATTTTCGATTGATGCAGAAATGCGAACAGTAGGCAGCTATTTTGCAGATAATGCCAATTCATTATCCGTTGAATCCTATATGACATTGGATGCAGGGGTCAGTTATGAGCAGCCGATCACAGGAGGTCTCGCTGTCCGAGGATTTGCAAGGGTAATGAACCTTACAGATCAGCGATATGCAGCATCTGCATGGATTAATCCTGAACGTGCTAAAAACTCAGCTCCTTCATTTTTAGAAGCCGGTTTACCTATGAATTTCAGTGCGGGATTGAATTTGGTATGGAGAGGGGAATAGCTCCCAATTTTCAGTTTTTCAAAAGCCAAGCTATGGAAATCGTAGCTTGGCTTTTTTTTAACTATATCAGAATATAGGTTCCTGCAATTTAGTAAGTTCAGCTTACTAAATTTAAGTTGTATAGTGTCATTGAAATCACAATTGATGGAATTTTATCAAGAACTTATTTCTAGCCAAAACCATATTTCGGCAGTATGAGTTAGGTAAATTATACTTATGGAAACTGTTCAAAAAGATTTTTGAAGGAATACTCGATAAAGGAAAGAATCATTTTCTAGTAAATGTTACGATAGGTTGTGTTTGTTTTGCTCACTTGATTATTCCGTAAGGTAGTTTAGGTTGCAGCTGTCATTAAATAGTATGCTAGTAATAATTGCAATGCAAATTTGAAAAGAAGTATAGTGGAGGATTCAAAGATTGTCAGATAAAACTTCTTTAAGGGCAAGTTACACATAGTTAGCTTGTCTTTTATTTTTGATTCATTTCCGGTTTGTAGTTGGATTCTGTTCAACAATTCTTAAATTTGTTGTAAGTGATTTAGAATCAGCTCTATTTTCATATTTCAAACTACTGTCTCAAGGATAACTATGTGTTTTGTGTCTTCATTGACGCGAATTGCACTGGTATGTGCCGTTATTATGAGTATTGTATTTTGTACTGCAAAGGCTCAGCGTATCGATATGCCCGACGGGGAGGCAATTGTTTCTGTAAATACTTTTACAGGAAGTGAAGTATATCGACTCATATCAACAAAAACAACGATTTACAGCTCGAAACTATTAAAAGGTGTATGGAGTAAAGGTAAGCAACTGTATCAAACAATTCCAGCAAGGAAAATTGTAGATGCAGTGTTTAAATCGGGAGATGTTGGTGATAGCAGAAACTATGCAGTACTTTTGGATAATGGCGAAACTATTGTATTTAGCTATAATGGTAAAATTGATGATTTTTTCGAGTTGAAATTCTATGGTACTCCTGTACAATATTTAGGCAACTCATCTTTTCGTAAAATTCTTTTTGCGGATGTAATTTCAGTCCAATTTGGAAGTTCCGTTTATCGTAATCTTCTTAATGGAAGTGCTTGGAAACAAGATACTGCAGGATTAGGTAAGCTGTCAATTGCAGATATAACACTTGATAAATTTGGGGTTGTACTTGCTGCAACAAATAAGGGATTATGGAAATTTGATTCAGGAATTTCAAGTTGGATGCAAATCGGTGCTGAAAAGGATACCCTAAGTGTTTCTTCTGTTTTCTGTACACGGAATGGAAAAATGTATGCCGGAATGGCAACAAAAGGAATTTGGATGTCATCGGACAACGGGGTCACTTGGCTTCGTGATTCTACAGGTAGTGGCAGTGTAACTATTTCTAGATTCGGAGATGATACCAGCAGTGCTGTGTACGCCACAACAGGTTCAAACAATTCCCAGCTTTTCCGTAAGCTAAACGGTGCAAATTCGTGGGAGAGAATTGATGCCGGTTTACGATCCTTTGCCGGAATGCAACAAATACGGATAACTGATATCAGCGGGGAATCAACACTGGAACTTGGAACAAGTTTCGGTTGTTTTACTGCTATAGGTTTTGGAGAAACATGGTTGAATTCTTCCTCGGGTATTATGGCTGAGGAGATTTACGGCATTCAGTTTATCGGGAATACAACTATTGCAAGTACAAGCTTAGGCGTTTTTCGTAAACAAGGTTCTCTTTGGCAGAAGGTATTTCCTCTAACAGGATTCTCCGGTTCACGCTCACTGTTTAGAGCAGATAAAGTTGGAATATCATATTT
>CALMMI010000483.1 GCA_937868245.1 uncultured Ignavibacteria bacterium
ATCCAGCTCTTTTTAAGGAAGAAACAACTGGTAGCTCAAATTAATGCTTTGCTTGGCAAAAAACCAAATGTTACTGTGCAATTGGCTTCCTTAAAACAGCAGTTGCAAACTGCCGAGACTGAAAAAAATAGAATTATCAATCTGCTTAAAAGTAATGTTGCAACCACAAAACAATTAGACGACATCAACGCCCAGATAGAAGTCCTTAAAAAACAGATTGAGGCTCAAAAATCTACATTGGAAATTTCTACCGAAGGTTTAAACAAAGATGCAACCCCGTTGCAAATACAAATCGAACAGCTTAACGACCAACTTGCAAAATGTAGGATTATAAACCCTATCAATGGTACTGTACTTTCCAAATATGCGGAGAAGAACGAAATCACTTCACCAGGGAAGCCGCTCTATAAAATCGCCGATCTCTCCACGATAATTCTCCGTGCGTATATAACCGATAATCAGTTGCCCCTCGTAAAGCTAAATCAAAAAGTAAAAGTGCTGACTACTGATCAGAATGGCGGATACAAGGAAACCGAAGGCTTCATTACATGGATAAACGATAAAGCGGAGTTTACCCCAAAAACAATACAAACTAAAGATGAGCGCGCAAATTTGGTATATGCCATAAAAGTAAAAGTAAAAAACGACGGGTACTTTAAGATAGGTATGTATGGAGAGATTAAGTTTTGAAAAAAAATATTTAAAGAAGTTAAAATTCGTCCAGTTGCTTACATCGAATATTGATTCGCTGTACAGTTCCGTAGAGGTGGGTTTGCAAACCCACCTCTACGGAAAAAACACATGAAAAATATAATTAAGAATCATTTCTATGGTAACACTCTCCAACATATCAAAAACGTATAAAAAAGGTAGTCTGCCTGCCATTTCTGATATTTCATTTGAAGTGAATAAAGGAGAACTATTCGGCTTGATAGGTCCTGACGGTGCAGGGAAAACAAGCATTTTCCGAATACTGACCACTCTGTTATTACCAAATAGTGGAACTGCAACTGTGAATGGTTTTGATATTGTAAAAGATTATAAACAGATACGTAAATGTGTAGGATACATGCCGGGTAGATTTTCACTCTATCAGGATTTGACTGTTGAGGAAAACCTCAATTTCTTTGCAACTGTGTTTAATACTACAATAGAGCAGAACTATAATCTTATCAAAGATATTTACGTTCAGATTGAACCATTCAAAACACGTAGGGCAGGACAGTTATCTGGCGGGATGAAACAAAAACTGGCTTTATGTTGCGCTCTCATTCATAAACCTGTCGTGTTGTTTTTAGATGAACCTACTACAGGAGTGGATGCAGTTTCCCGAAAAGAATTTTGGGAAATGCTGAAACGGTTGAAAGAGCAGGGGATTACGATTCTCGTTTCCACGCCCTATATGGACGAAGCAACTCTTTGCGAAAGAATTGCCTTGATTCAAACTGGAAAAATACTCTCGATTAACACGCCTTCTAACATCGTAAGGCAATACAACGGGAATCTTTATGCAATTAAATCTTTATCAATGAGCAAGCTATTGCACGACTTAAGAGAAAATGAGTTGATAGAAAGTTGTAATACATTCGGTGAATATCATCACATCTCATTTAAAAATGAATTTCAACCCGGACAAAATGAACTGATAGAATATCTCATGAGCGTGAATCATACAGGTATTGAACTAAAACCCGTCGCTCCTACTATTGAGGATTGTTTTATACAATTGATGAATGAATAAGACACAGGAAACAGTAATAGTAACAGATAAACTCACGAAACGTTTCGGTGATTTTATTGCGGCTCACGAAATTACATTCGAGGTGTATGCCGGGGAAATATTCGGCTTCCTCGGCGCAAACGGCGCAGGCAAAACTACTGCAATGCGTATGCTCTGCGGACTCTCCAAACCATCGTCAGGCAGTGCCACAATAGCAGGATTTGATATTTACAAAGAAACCGAAAAAATCAAACAAAATATAGGCTACATGAGCCAAAAATTTTCACTGTATGAAGACCTGACAACAATCGAGAATATTAAGTTTTTTGGTGGTATTTATGGTTTATCGGATAAGCAAATCAAGGAAAAAAGCGATACGCTCATCGAGCAATTAGGGCTGCAAAACGAAGCGAGAAAGATGGTAGGCTCCCTGCCGTTAGGGTGGAAACAAAAACTTGCGTTTTCGGTCGCAATCCTCCATGAACCGAAAATTGTTTTTCTGGATGAACCGACAGGGGGAGTTGACCCGGTAACAAGAAGACAGTTCTGGGATTTGATTTATGATGCATCAGACAAAGGAATTACGATATTCGTAACCACGCACTATATGGACGAAGCAGAATACTGCAATAGGATTTCAATGATGGTGGATGGGGAAATGAAGGCATTGGATACACCGGCGCAATTAAAACAGAAATTTTCAGCAAGTTCGATGGATGAGGTATTTTTTGAATTAGCGCGCGGTGCGAAAAGGGGAGAATAGCTAATAGCTGTGGCCGGTAGCTATTAGCCAATAGAAATCAATGATAAATTTAAAATAGACACTAGTAGTATCACATCAACTCTTATCCCAAAGGGTATCAGCCAACAGCTATCAGCTTTAAAAACCATGCTCCAATTCCTTTCATTTGTTCGTAAAGAATTCTATCACGTTTTCCGTGATAAGAAAACACTGTTGATGCTATTCGGGATGCCGATAGTACAAATTGTATTGTTCGGTTTTGCCCTTACGAATGAAATAAAAAATTCTAAGATTGTGATTTGCGATTATGCAAAAGATGCTGCGTCACAGCAGATTATCAATAAAATTGAGATAAGTAACAACTTTGAAATTGATAGGGCATTACTTAGTCATTCACAAATTGAAGAAGCATTTAAAAGTGGGAAAATTAAGTTGGCAGTTGTTTTTCCTGCTAACTTTCGTAGTGATTTACTGCACCTCAACAAAGCGCAAATCCAAATCATCGCTGATGCCTCGGACCCTAATACAGCAACCACGCTCACCAATTATATTACTTCGATTGTAATGGATTACCAGAGGAGTCTTGCTGCAGCAGTACCATACCAAATTTCAACTGAAATTCGGATGCTCTTCAACCCTGAACTCAAAGGAACTACCAATTTCGTCCCGGGGGTAATGGCACTTGTTCTTACTCTTATATGTGTGATGATGACCTCTGTTTCGATAGTAAGGGAGAAAGAGCGGGGAACAATGGAGATATTGCTTGTATCTCCTTTCAATCCGTTCTTGGTTATTATTTCGAAAGCTGTTCCATATCTTGTTCTTTCGCTAGTGAATCTTACAGTTATTTTGCTCTTGAGTGTGTATATGCTCGATATGCCTATTAATGGTAGTGTACTCTTACTGTTTGCAGAAAGTACATTACTGATTATAACTGCTCTTTCACTTGGGTTGCTTATTTCAAATGTAACGAGTTCGCAGCAAGTTGCCATGCTAATTTCATTGATGGGCATGATGCTTCCTACAATGATACTTACAGGTTTTATGTTTCCTTTGGAAAACATGCCTCTTCCACTTCAAGTTATGTCAAATACAATTCCAGCAAAATGGTACTATATTATTGTTAAATCAATAATGATAAAAGGTTTGGGATTTGCATCGATTTGGAAGGAAACCCTCGTACTTTCGTGTATGACTGTATTTCTATTAATTGTGAGTTTCAAGAGATTCAAAATCAGGTTGGAGTAATCAATCATTTAATACACATATACACATAGTTTTCAGAGAATCAATCTATGTGTTTCTATGTTTCTATGTGTTTAAAAAAGCAAACAAAACCATGCGTACACTTCTATTTCTCCTCCAAAAAGAATTCAAGCAAATTTTCCGTAATAAATCATTATTACCTGCGATTTTTGCTGCTCCGATTATTCAATTGATTGTACTACCGCTTGCTGCCGATTATGAGGTTAGAAATGTTTCGCTTTCGGTAGTTGATCATGATCATTCAAGTTATTCACAACGTTTAATATCGAAGATAACATCTTCCGGTTATTTCAAATTGTCGGATTATGGCAATTCTTTCAACGAAGCCTTTAAACAGATAGAGCAAGATAAATCGGACTTGATACTGGAAATACCACAAGGTTTCGAGAAAAATCTGGTAAGGGACGGCAATCAAAAACTTTTTGTTGCAGTTAACGCAATCAATGGTACAAAGGCAGGCTTGGGTGGTGCATATCTTAGTAGAATTATTGTTGATTACAATGCAGATATTCGTTTGGATTGGTTTCAACCCCAACGGTCAAATACCTCACCTGTTATTGAAGTTGTATCATCCAATTGGTTCAATACGTTTTTGAATTACCGTTTTTTCATGGTTCCGGGTATCTTGGCTGTACTTGTTACAATGGTATGTTCGTATATGTGTTCGCTCAATATTGTGAAAGAAAAAGAAGTTGGGACTATTGAACAAATCAATGTAACACCTATTAAGAAATACCTGTTCATTCTCGGTAAACTTATTCCGTTTTGGATAATAGGAATGTTTATTTTTAGTGTCGGGTTATTTGTGATTGGGCGGCTTGTATATGGAATTGTGCCTGTTGGAAGTATTGCATTGCTCTACGGTTTTTTATCAGTGTATTTGGTGGCTATGCTAGGCTTTGGCTTACTTCTTTCAACCTATTCTGAAACTCAGCAACAGGCGATGTCGCTTGCATTTTTCTTTATGATGATTTTCCTGCTGATGAGCGGTCTTTTTACTCCAATCGACAGCATGCCTCATTGGGCGCAGGTGATTGCATGGTGCAATCCGGTTACATACTTCATCGAAGTAATGCGCATGTTGGTGCTAAAGGGAAGTGCATTTGGAGATATTAAAAATCACTTTCTGGTTACAATTGTATTTGCTGTTATATTCAATAGTTGGGCTATTTTGAATTATAAGAAGACGAGTTGAGAATGAGTATGGATTCAAACAGATGTGACAATTATGTTCTTAGTAAATAAAGAAAAATGACACTTTTTAAAAATAAATATCGGATTGAATCTAATCGTCTTGAAAATTGGGATTATTCTCAATCAGGAATATATTTTCTTACTATTTGTGTTAAGGATAAATTATGTGTGTTCGGAGAAGTAGTTGATGGGGTAATGAAGCTAAATTCATTAGGTATAATTGTTGAAAATGAAATTGAAAAGTCCATATCATTGCGCTCTGATTGGATTTTTCACGCATGGGTAGTGATGCCTAACCATATTCATATATTGGTTGAAATAGTTAATGATACCGATTCTTCTCAGGAGACGCACTACGGTGCGTCTCTACAGCGACCAAATGAAAACGAATTATTGAATGAGGAAACTGTAGAGACGCACCGTAGTGCGTCTCATAATTCTGCAAATACCAATATTCAATCATCTCAACATCCTCCCAAAGATCTCCGGCTCAATTCAATTTCATCATTGGTTGAAATAGTTAAGGATACCAATTTTCCTCAGGAGACGCACTACGGTGCGTCTCTACAGCGACCAAATGAAAACGAATTACAGAATGAAGAAACGGTAGAGATGCACCGCAGTGCGTCTCATAATTCTGCAAATACTAATATCCAATCATCTCAACTTCCGTCCAAAAATCGTCGCCCTAATTCAATCTCATCATTCGTTGCACAATTCAAATCGGTTACAACTAAACTAATTAATAATCACCAAAATACAGACGGTATCAAAATATGGCAAACAAATTACGACGATCATATCGTTCGTAACTATAAAACATACCAATATACATTCTACTACATTCTTAATAATCCGGCTAACTGGAATAATGATTCATTGTACACATAAAAAACTCAAATACCCTTACTTTATCCTGACCGATTAAATGCCGTACCGAAAATTAAAATAGTTCGGTGCAATACAATTGAAAGATATCCCCATCCAAATTCTCAATCCGGTAAGAATAATAATTGT
>CALMMI010000484.1 GCA_937868245.1 uncultured Ignavibacteria bacterium
TTATAAATATCGTAGTACCGATAATTACAATAACGATTGCTTCAATCTCCACTTTATACGATTATTGGTTATTTCATAAAATCTCGTATTTTGCATACGTTGAGAATCTTCAATTTAATTCAATCCGATTAGGCTAATTGTACGTTTTATCTCATTATATTTATATGGGCTAGTTGCCTGTTTATTTTTTAACAATTTTGGAGGATTTCTATGAAGAAGTTTTTTAAGTACTTGTTGATTGTTCTCGGTGTAATTGTTCTTGTGTTAGGAGGGTTTGCAATCTATATTAACTCGAGCGGCTTACCTACCTACGACACCCCTAAAATTGATTTAAAAGTAGAAGTAACACCCCTGCGGGTAGAGCGCGGACGTAAAATTGCAAACATGCTCTGCCGGAATTGTCATCAAAATCCTGTTACGAAACAGCTTACCGGTAATACAATGGTTGATTTACCCAAAGAATTTGGCGATATTCATTCACGCAATATTACCCAACACCCAACCAAAGGAATCGGCTCGTGGACAGACGGCGAAATTGCATATTTACTCCGCACAGGTATTCGTCGCAATGGAAAATACTGCCCGCCGTATATGATTAAATTGCCTCGTGTTCCGGATGAAGATATTTATTCTATTATTGCATACCTCAGGTCCGACGACCCGACAGTACAAGCAGCTGATGTGGATAATATTGAACCGAAAGAATCATTTTTAACGAAAGTACTCAGCAGGGTTGCATTTGGACCTTTTGAATACCCTACTCAAAAAATTCCTATTCCCGACAGTAACAATAAATACGCGTACGGTAAGTATCTTTCGAACGATCTTTTAGGTTGTTATGCCTGTCATTCAGCCGATTTCAAAAAATTGGACGACCATGTTCCTGAAAACTCAGGCGGATATTTTGGTGGTGGGAACGCTATGCTCGATTATAATCAACGTACAATTTACACATCCAATCTAACTCCTGACAAAGAAACGGGAATTGGTAATTGGACTGAAGAGGATTTTGTTCGGACAATGCGAACAGGCTTTACCCCTCACGGAAAACCTTTGCGATACCCGATGCTGACCGAAGCGGACTTGACAGACGGAGATTTGAGAGCACTCTATGCATTTATCAAAACCGTTCCAGTGATTAAAAACAAAATACCTACATCAGTTTTATTCGATGAAACGTTGGATAAAACACCGGGACAAAAAATCTTTCACAAATATTCCTGCCAATCGTGCCATGGTGAATCGGGTTCTGGTTTTGCCAACCTAACCAAAGCTGATGTAAAATATCCTACTAATGATATTCTGAAGGATGTTATTCAACACCCTAAAAATTATCTTGGCGAATCAACCAAAATGCTCTCATGGGCAGGTGTTATTAAAGAAGAAGAGTTTGAGCCTCTCTGTAATTATGTACGGGAACTTGGCAGGAAACATAACTAAACAATAATACTGATTATAGTATCTTATTACAGCCGGTAAACATTCGTTTACCGGCTTTCTTTTATTTACTTCCATAAAACAAGTATCTTTTACATTCAAAAGATTTTACTTTCGTGTGATAATATGCCTTGTTACGTGTTATTCTAATGCAGATGTTGTATTTTTGAGATACCTTGTATTTCCTCTGTTTTTTACCTGTTTATTTTTAGGAGTTTACCATGAATTTTCACTACTGCTTCTTAGTTCTTACAACCATACTGCTGCTAACTACAACTTCACTTTTCTCTAAAGAATTGGACGTAAAAACACTTCCTTCTTTGCTTAGCAGTTCAAATGCAGGTACAGAATTTTACTTTTCATTCCCTCCGTGTTATATTGATGAATCTCTAGGAAATCTTAATAGTTGCCGTGTATATGTTGCATCCACTGTACAGCAACTTGTTACTATTGAAATACCGGGAAGAGCCGTAAAAATGACAAAACTTTGTCAGGGAAATGACGTTGTTGAATTTGTATTTACTCCAACTGCTGCACAGCCATTCATAAAAACCGGAAGAACTCCTGCTCCTTTGGAGCAAGTGTATCCCGGGGTTGCTATTCATGTAACTGTTGTAAGTCCGGTAATCTGTTATGCTGCAACCCGTTATAGTAATATAGGCGAAGGATTTCTTGTAATACCTGTCTCGTCTCTTGGAAAAGAATACGTTGTATCGGCATACCCACAATATACTGCTGTCGGATCAGGGAGTCAGATTGTATCTGTAACAACAATCAGTGCTGTTTACGATGAAACAATCGTGTTCTTCGAAATGGGGGGAACATTACAATCTGAAACATCCGGTGGATTGAAACCAGGAAAAATTTCACAAGTTTTTAACCTTACTCACAAAGGCGATGTATTGTGCTTCTCAAGTAATGGAGATCTTCAAGATATTTCAGGAAGCCGAATTGTTGCCAGTAAACCCGTAGCAGTGGTATCCGGCAATCAATGCGCTACTGTTCCTGCAGGCACTGTTTCCTGCAATTTTACTGCCGAAATGGAACTTCCTACATTTACATGGGGCAAAGAATATCTTGTAACACCTATTTATGGGCGAAAGAAGAATCCAATCATTCGTATTTATGCCAAGGAAAAGAATACAACCGTCTATCGAGATGGACAACAATGGTTGGTAATACCACGAAGCTCCCGAATACTTGACAGCGGCTATGTAGAACGGCGTTCTTGGGATGGTGACCCACGTGCAGTTGTAATCCATGCCGACAAGCCGATTTATGTAGTAATGTATAATTCAGGACAAACAGATGATAATGTTACAAGCGACCCATTTCAGATGGTGCTTTCTCCGCTTGAGCAATACCAAAACAATATAGCGTGGTGTACACCCGGTGCTATAACGAGTAATAATAATTTTAAAAGTCATTATGCTAATTTAGTATATCAGTTAACACCCGATGGCTCTATTCCGGATGATCTCGAATTTGCCATAGCCGCTAATGGGAAGTTTCAATGGAAAAAGCTAAGTGCACGATTTGGAGGTACTCCCGGATTAATATTCTCAGTTCCGGTTTCCGGACAGAAATATGCCTGCAAGCAGTTGGTATTACCCGGTGATAATATGTACCGAATTAGGGCTAAAACTCCTCTTGCAGCGTATGCTTACGGGTTTGGTACAAACGATGCCTATGGAATGCCTGCAACCGTAGGTCTAAAAAACCTTGGAGTAGTTGATACAGTAAAACCTCGTCCAACCTGGACAGTTAAATGTGATGGCTCTACGGAAGGTAGGGTAACTGATTATCCAGACGATGATTATTCCCGTTCCAATTTAGGACTTATCTATATGGATTTGGATTCAAGTAAAAACTATGAATTCAGTTACGACAGTGCAAAAACAATCGTATATGGTGATACCCGAACTACCGACTGGAGTTTGAAGGTAATCGATCAGAGTAAAGATGCCCGTGCTTTTGTAGTATTTAGCGACCGATCGGGAAATGACTCAACTGTTCTTGTTGAATACAAAACACCAAAACTTGTAATGTTTCCGGAAAATACATATAATTTTGGTCTATTGAAAAAAGGCGAGACAAAAGCCATCAAAATTATACTGAATAATACAAGCACCTCTCCCTATACTATCACACACTTAGGATTCAAAAAAAACAACCAGGGATTTAAAATTCAACTCCCATCATTACCACTTGTTCTTCCTGCTGGATCCAGCTACGACATAAACATAGAATTTATGAATACTAAAGACAGTGTGTATATAGACCAAATTGGAGTTGGTGATGACTGTACCTTATACTACAAAACAATTCTGCAAGCCCAAGTAACTTCCCCGGTAATTATTGTCAATGATCTTGATTTTGGAAAGAGACCGGTAGACACAACAGCCAACATGAGGGAATTGCGAATTTCAAACATGGGTCCTTTGGATTTGGTTCTCACGGGTGATGATCATCTCTCTTCATTAGCAGGCACTCCTTTTGAAAAAACTGACTGGCCTTTGAAGTATCCCTTTACCATCCAACCTTATGCATATTATGCTTTTCCTATTGGGTTCGCTCCAACAAAAGCCGGTGAATTTTCAGCAAAAACAACCTTTTCGAGTGATGCCTCAACAAGCGATAGTGTGGCAGTTTTGAAAGGTGTAGCTGTCGAGCCTGGACTAATTGCAACATCCTACGACTGGAAAAGTAAACAAATTAATCCTACAGTTCCGTACCCCGGAACAATTGAACTTCAAAACAACGGCTCACAACCAATAACAATTCAAACTGTAAGTGGAACAGACCCTAATTTCTTATATGATAAATCTGATTTTATAGGTCTTACACTGCAAAGCGTTGAAAAGAAAACATTTACTGTTGAATTCAAACCTCTTAAAATCGGACCTCATGAGTTGACAATTAACTTTATAACGAATACACCGGGGATATCTGCATCCTCTCAATTGACAGGAATTGGCACAATTACAGATTTGACAGCAGAAGAACAGAACGATGAAACAGCTATCGTTGGTAAACTTATACCCCAGCCTATACACGACAATGCTACTTTGGAGGTTACTATGCCAAGCAGCCAAAAGGTAACTATCTCCATATTCAATATGCTCGGTCAGAAAATAGCAACTATTGTTGAAGGTATGATGCTTGAAAAAGGTGTACATACGTTCCCTATTGCTACTTCAGGTTATTCAAACGGGAATTATAGTATTGAGATACGTCCTGCAAGTGGGGACGCTGTTATTCAGAAGATGACAGTGGTGCGGTAGCTTACAATAAGTTTTTACATTACAAATTATCGGAATTATTATGAGTTTTCGTTATGTTTTGGCAGTATTTGCCGTGCTGATCTTGTCAGTTTCGTCCCTTTTCTCTAAAGAGCTGGGTATTGCTGCACTACCTACCTTTCTTGACAGTACAAATGCCGGCATTGAATTTTATTTCTCATTTCCTCCGTGTTATGAAGAAGAATCTGCGGGGTATATGAATAGTTGTCGCGTGTTCGTTTGCTCAGCAGTTAAACAGGAAGTCACGCTTGAAATTCCCGGAAAAGCAGTAAAAATGACAAAACTTTGCAATGCAAATGATGTTGTCGAATTTGTATTGGGAACAGGTGCTGCCCAACCATACGTTAAGGCGGGGAGATCACCTGCACCCGAAGAGCAAGTGTACGGGGAAGCAGCAGTTCATGTTACAGCCTCATCTCCTATTGTATGTTATGGTGTTACACGGTATAATTATACAAGCGACGGATTTCTTGCAATTCCTGTATCATCGCTCGGAAAAGATTATATAGTATCT
>CALMMI010000485.1 GCA_937868245.1 uncultured Ignavibacteria bacterium
AGGACCAAGTTTGTCGGCAACTTCACCGAATGCAATATCAGTCCAGAATCCGATACTCAGCTCAAATGCCATTAAGCGGCTTATAAGCAGACAATCCGTCGGCTGCCACGGATCGGGAGCATACCCCAGTGCACCGAACTCGAACGGAAGACCTGCCTTGTGATCATTCATAAAGGCATTTACACCGTTTGCATATTGCTCCATAATAAACCGAGAGGTTTTGGATGATGATTTCCAAACTTTTTTGGAGATGGAAGGCAAATCCAAAGCTCGAAGAAACTTATCAGATTCGAGTGCTTCTTTGCCAAATATTTCTGATAGTCGTCCTTGTGCTGCCCTGCGCTCTATGTCCATTTGCCATAGGCGGTCTTGTGCATGGACGTAACCAAGTGCAAAAAAACCATCTGCTTCGTTGGTAGCAATTATATGGGGAACGCTGAATTGATTACGGTAGATATGGACGGTATCCTTTGTGCCTGCAAGAAAAGTACTATCGGGTTCAACTTCTGAGCGGGTGGCTACATACAGAGAAAAGGCTGCAAAACTTGCAGCTACAACGGTTAGGGAGATGAGAACACCTGCGAAATTGCGAAGGAATTGAAACATTACTGAGAATTTTGATTGTAGAAAAGCAGAGAGTAGAGAACAGATGTAATATTTCGCAAATATACTGGAAATTTACTCTTTTTTAGCACGGGTCGAGGTAATTGCAGCGTGCACCCGTGCAATCTCCTCCAAAAAATTCCCAATCTCGGATAATGGCAGTTGCGTGGCTGCATCACTTTTTGCTTCTTTAGGATTAGGATGTGTTTCGATAAACAAACCGTCGATACCAACTGCTACTGCTGCACGAGCTAATGAACGGATATACTGCGGCTGTCCGCCTGATTGCTCACCCCCGCCCGGCATCTGAACAGAATGTGTTGCGTCATAAATAACAGGATAACCTGATTCACGCATAATATCCAATGCTCTGAAATCTACTACTAAATCGTGGTATCCGAATGTTGTTCCACGTTCTGTAAGCCATATATTGTTGTTGCCGGTTGCTTTTACTTTAGCTGCGGCTTTTGCCATATCTTCAGGTGCTAAAAACTGACCTTTTTTGATGTTGACGGTTCTGCCGGTTAACCCTGCTGCTTGGAGGAGCGATGTCTGCCGGCAAAGAAACGCGGGTATTTGCAATATATCTACAAAAGGTGCTGCAAGTTCGGCTTCTTCTTCGGTATGAATATCAGTCAGAACTCTAAGCCCGAATTCATCTCTTATTTCATCTAAATATTCCAAAGCAAGTTCATCACCAATCCCTGTAAAACTCGATACGCTTGTTCTGTTCGCTTTTCGGTAGGACGATTTGAACACATAATCAAATCCAAGTTCTGAGCATATTGGTGCAACTGTTGCAGCAACTTCTTGAAGCATTTCTTTAGATTCAACTACGCAAGGTCCGGCGATTATTATGAACTTTTCCATGATATTTGAGATTTAGGTTTTAGGATACAGTAGATTAAGGATTTATTTCAAAACATGATGAACGCAACTTCTGCATATACTCCAAACCCTTGTCCTGTGAAAAAGCAATATTGCGCTCCGGAATGCTATCGGGATTAGGGAAATTTTCAGTTGCTTTAGTAATGCTTTCCTCCCGCAAGATATGGAGCATAGGGTACATTGACCTGTTTGTAAAATTAGCAGGGTCTTTGGCCTCAGCATCTGTAAAACAGTAATCAGGATGAAAACCTGCAATCTGAAAAACGCCTTTCCAGCTTTTACTTGAAACAACTCCCTCGGCAAGAGCTACAAGGTCGAGATAGACATCCAAATCAGAAAAATTATCAGCCAGAATTATAAACGCTGTTTCAAAATCATCTGAATCTTTTAGAAATCGTAATTCATCTGCAAGTAGTTCTAAACTGCTCTCCATTGTTGCATCACTCAAAACCACATACCGGATACTTTCCTTCAGCATTGCTTTCGACGCAAACGGACAGAAATTGCAGCCGATTACAACAGAATTAATCCAGTTTTTGGTATGGGCGATGATGGTGGAATTTGTCAAAGCAATCTAATGTAAACTTTAAGAAAAAATAGATGTGTACATTCTTGTAAAAGTATTTGAATAAAGGATGAAGTTTATAGCTCAACATTTTTAATTTTAACTAGCATTAAAATATAGTTTTACTTATTTTATCAACTCCTTGAATTAGCTCGTCTATCTCTTCTTTAGTTGGTTCCCTTTGCTTCTTATGGTCGCACACGTTTCGTAAATCACCTAGGTGTTGAATGAAACGCCATGCTGGAATCTCAATTATGTCATTTCCTTTAAGTAATTCATTAAAATCACCAATAGTTGAATTGCTTTTCTTGAAAGTTATTTTATGGTTGTTGCAAACTTGTTTTAGGTGTCCCTCTAAGACAACTCCAGCTACTGCTCCTGCACCTCGAGTAAATCCTTTCTTATTTAACTCTTTTGATACCTCAAGTTCAGAATTAAAGATATCAGCCTGTAGTAATTGTTTTATATCAAATAATGAGCTTTCAAAACGTTTGCTGCAAGATTTAAGAATGCCAATCTGACTATCAAAAATTGATTTTGCAGTATCAATCTCTTTTGGAGGTATAACTTGATCTTCAGTGACAAAATCCCACTTAGTTCCTTCTATTATAGTTGATGGTGTATATTGAAAATAAGTCTTAAGTCCTTCTTTTTTCTTATCGTCATAATACATTTTTGCGAAGTCAGAAATTCTGTCAGGTATGATTATTTTGATTATAGAAAAAGACTCTGAATACCACATTTCATATTCTTGCCTTAACTGTGCAAGATTTTCATTGTCTTTCATTCTATTGAAAATCTCTTCACCCGATTTAGTAAGCTCCAAAATCTCTTTTTTATATTTTTCAATATTTGAAGTCATAAATCAGCTTTATTTTGAATATTCATTTAATTTTATTAGTTACCTCGTCCCAGCACTCTTCGCCGGATTCATCCATATATACTTATACTGCCTTCTATCCATAGGATTATTATGATAACCCTCAACGTTTGGTTGCAAAAGGCGATAGTCGGCATCATAGAATAAGATTAGCATCGGTGCATCATTCATTGCCACTTGCTCTGCCTGGCGGTAGAGTTCCAAACGTTTTGTGCGGTCAACCGTTGCCACGGCTTGCTCGAATAGTTTATCGAATTCAGGATTATTATAGCGTACTTGATTGATAGGGCTTGCTGTACCATCCTTTGGTACAATCTTTCCATAGCAAAGATTCAGGAAGTTCTCAGGATCGGGATAATCAGCCACCCAACCCAAGCGGAAGAACATGGAATGTCCGGCATCAACTTCATCAAGATGTTTTGCCCATTCAACTTCTTTAAGTTCAACCTTTACACCAAGATTCTCGGTAAGCATGGATTGAACAGCCTCCGCAACTTGCAGATTTCGTCCTCCGCCTGAGTTCAACTGGAATGTAACGGTCGGGAAGCCTTTCCCGTTTGGATATCCTGCTTCTGAAAGAAGTTGACGTGCTTTTTCAACATCGAATTTATAGCCTGTAATAGGACCTGCATTATTGTAATCCGGCATCGAAGGAGGAACGATTCCGCTATATCCCGCACCTGCTGCCTGACCTTTCAGTACATACTTGATAATGCGCTCACGGTCAACTGCCATCGAAAACGCCTGACGTACACGTTTGTCCGAAAATTCCTTACCCGGGACTAACATTCCGTAAAATTGTGTAGAAAGTGCAGGTAAGCTCAGAAGTTGATATTTAGCATAATCTCCTTTAACTTTTCCGTTCAAATCCACAACATCGGCAAAAAATTCGCTCGGAATACGGTATGCTTCATCTAGATTACCTTGTTTGAATTCAAGTAATTGTGATTTCAAATCCTTGATAAACGTAAATTTGATTTTATCCAAATAGGGCATTTGATTGCCGCTTTCATCTTTATCCCAGTATTTGGGATTGCGAGTAAGAATACATTCACGATCGGGTGTCCACGATGTAAAGCTGAAAGCACCTGTTCCTACAGGATGTTGGAAAAAGTCTTTTTTGTAATGTTCTACGGCTTCTTTGGGGTGAATCATCATACACCCGAGAGCAGGGTAGTATTCAAACGGTGAGAATGCTCTGGTAAGTTTAACCTGGAACGTATATTTATCGACAGCTACAAATCCGGGAATTTCCTTTATAGCCGGTTCACTTTTCTTTTCAACTGCTTCGCGTGTTGATGCGAAATATTCATCTGCTCCAATTACTTTTCCTTGGAAATATCCGAACCCGCGTGTTTGGGTACGAATATCACAAAGGCGTGTAAAGGAATACTTTACATCCTCTGCAACCAGCTCACGTCCTTTACCGTTAGGGAAACAAGGATCATCCTGAAATAATACTCCCTTACGAAGGTGGTAGGTATAGGTTAATCCATCAGGCGAGACCTCCCATGTTTCGGCAAGTTCAGGTGTGATATGGAGTTTTTCATCAAAGGAAATGAGATTATCATAAATTTGCGCAGCAATGTGGTGGGAGGTTGCATCGTTGATTCCCACCGGATCGAGGGAGCGGAGTTCACCTGCTTCGTTATTCCGGTATTCGCCTCCATACGATTTTCCACCAGCCGCTGAAGTATGGACTGTTTGGTCTTTTTTGCCACCACATGAACTTAGGATACCAATTGATAGTAAAGCGCAAAGGATAGTTGTGTATAATTTCATAGATAATCCAAAGGTAAAGTAACAGAAAGAATCTCTCAGTTTATAGTTTTATATCTAAATCAGATTTTATAACTTCCGCAGTATCAGTACATTCTTCCAATAAAACGCGAATGGTTTTCCCAAGCACAGGATGAATTGCCTCGGCAGCAACATCAGCCGATGGAACTAACACAAACCTTCGTTCCTCCATCCGCGGATGGGGAAGTTGTAATCTGTCAAGACGGATTATATCCTCTCCAAAAAGCAGGATGTCAATATCGATTTCCCGTTCATGCCAACGCTCACGATTTTTACGACCAATCTCTTGTTCGATGTTTTTACTGATTACATGAAAATCCGTAGCTGTTAGAGAAGTCCACCCACAAACTGCGATATTCAGAAACGAAGGTTGGTTTTTGTATCCTACCGGTTCAGTTTCATATACAGGGGAGCAAACTACATCGCGAAGCTGCGTTTCAGAAATTAGTAGCATAACAGCTGATTGCAGTGCAGTCAGACGGTCGCCTAAATTAGCACCCAATGAGAGCAGAACGAATGTGCCTTTCTTGTTCGACATTTATATGCCGTCGCGAGTTAGTGTTTGTTCTACTTCAATAAAATCGACAATATGACGTATAGGCACATGGAGCTTGCGAATGCGAACCGTTGCTTTTTGCAGGGTAGAGAACCGCTCCATAAGGGCATTCAGGATATCGTAGCCAAGAGTTTCCACCAGATTGAAACGTTCGCCGTTCATAATTTCATCGATGCAGAACATTACTTCTTCGTAATTAAGGGCATCTTGCACGTTGTCGCTGATAACGGCTTGTTTGTCATCATAATATAAATCAGTATCGATTTGATATTTGCCGCCAAGAGATTGCTCTTCGGTCTTCACACCGTGATATGCGTAAAACTCAGCATTTTTAATTGTAAGACGGGTAAGAGGATGTTTGTTCATAGATATGTATATAAATAAGTTAGAAATGTTGTGATTGTTAGTGGTATGCAATTTTTTGTCGGGTCGATTGTTACAACCGACCTTCCTTCTAAGTGTTTTTCAGAATGGGAGTTGTAACAACTTCCATGACTTGATTCTTTTTTTTAACTTAATATCATGAAATAGTACAGTGCTAAAGAATCGACAGGACTGCAATTTTTCATGTACTAACAGATGCAAATTTACACAAGTATTTGTTAAATAATTCCCATTAAAATTTATCTTCACTCTATCGAAGCGCATCGAACTGAATAGAATTTCCCGGACTGATTTTCTCCTTCAATACTATAAACTTCTTATAATGATGAAGCGCAGCAGCATTCGATCCGATTAACTCGTAATATTCCGAAAAAAGAAAATGAGCATTTGCTTCATAATGTACTTGCCCAATAGATTCGGCGATAGACAATGCTTCCTCCAAGCATGGCAAAACTTCATTCATAAGTTCAACTTTCATATATACTTTTGCAAGTACAAACAGCGAATTGCAGACTCCGATCGGTTTTGCGATTTCACGGTAAATTTCAATACTCTGCAATGCGTAATTCAATGCTTCTTCAAGTTTGTCGGTATCATCAGTGCTTTTTACCAGAATAGAACTTAAGGCACTTAAACTATTAGCAATTCCGCTTCGATTCTGAGTCGAGCGACTAAGCTGAAGAGCTTCCAGACAGAAATCAAATGCCAGCTCAAAATATGAAAGCCGCATATAGAGCGTGCCGATATTTTTTAAGGTAATCACCTCTGCCAAACGGTCGCTTGTTTCGCGTTTAATTTCCAAGCTTTGTTGGTACATCGAGAGTGCATTGTCATTATCACCAAGGGTTTCCAGAACATTTCCCAGGTTATTCAGTGCAAGGGATTCACCGTATCTATCTCCGATTATCCTCTTAATCCTAAGAGCTTCAGTGTAATAATACTGAGCCTTGTTCAGATCACCGGATTCAAAATACACCAAACCAATATTAACAAGAGCTTGGGATTCACCTAATTGCCGTCCCACTTTTTGCCAAAGATGGA
>CALMMI010000486.1 GCA_937868245.1 uncultured Ignavibacteria bacterium
ACTACAACCAAAAATAATACTAAAGCCCTGAATAAATACCGAAGAATCTATCAGGGCTTTTGTTATATATCAGTATGGGTTAATATGTCTCAGTCAGTTCGCTGTCATCTGGTTCCATATCTTCCCAGTTATCATCATCTTCATCGTCGTCGTCAAAAGCAAGGTCTTCGGCAATGAAATCTTCTTCATCTATCCATTTGCCGTTTGTACGGTCGTCGTTCATGGCGTCTTCCATAAGTTTCAGTTTATCTTCGTCCGAAAACACTGCAACTGTATGGTTGAAAAACTCTTCGGCTTCCTTGTTACTAACATTCCAAATCTGCTCGTTAAAACGTGGTTCGGGCTTTGCTCCGTCGAGCACGGTGTTCATAACGTCTTTCACATTCGTTACAACAGAAGATGCGCCTGAATCAACGCAGGTAGCCCGTATCTCAAACGTTTGCTTTCCACCCTTTGTCTGTGCCACGACATCAAAATAATAACGTTCTCCTTCAAAACTCTGTATAGAGTGCATACGATTTCTCCTAATTGTATAAAAAAATAGATTAATTAAATATCTTAGTAATTCAGTAAATACGTGAGCCGTTCTACTATATACTCCGGTGTTGGGATCACCACATCCATCATACCGAGATTATATGGAATCGGCACATCCGGTGTAGCAACCCGTTCAATAGGTGCATCAAGGAAAGAAAATGTTTCTTTGGCTATTACCGCTGCAATTTCTGCCCCGAAACCGCTTGTAATCGTATCTTCATGCAAAATCAAACAACGGTTTGTTTTCCGTATTGAATCGAGCACTGTTTTTTTGTCCCAGGGGACTATTGTCCGTAAGTCAATTATTTCAATGGACGCACCCATAGTTTTCACCGCTTCTTTTGCACGGTGAACCATTTCGCCCCACGTTACAATTGTTGCTCTTGTTCCTTCCTGAACAATTGAAGCAACTCCAAACGGAACTAAATAATCATTGCCGGGATAATTGGCACGTCCTGCCGAGGTATCCAGAAGATTTCTATGTTCCAGGAAGAACGTCGGGTCATTCCCGCGAAGTGCTGTGCGTAATAATCCTACCGCGTCACGTGCATTCGACGGCATTGCCACCCTCCAACCAAGTGTATGGGCAAATATTGCTTCACCCGAAACACTATGCCAAGGGTCACCTGTTCGTTTGCTGTGCCCTACGGGGATTCTCACCACCATTGGGGCAGCAAATTGATTATTTGTGCGCCAGCGGATTGTCCCGGTATCGTTTATTTGCTCCATAGCCGGGTCCAGGTACTTTCTAAATTGGATTTCCGGTACAGGCATAAGCCCGGCATACGCAAGACCAATCGACCTACCGATTATCCCTTCTTCTGAAAGCGACGTATCAAACACCCGTTCGATATTGAATTTTGTCTGCAAATCAACCGTAGCTCCGTGCACTCCGCCTTTTACTCCCACATCCTCACCAAAAACAAGAACCCTGCTGTTGGTTGTAAGCTCTTGCTCAAGTGTCATTCTTACTGCATGAATGAGATTCACACGCTGACCTTCGTTTTCAGCACTTGCAGCGGTAGAGATAACTCCTTCAGCAAATCCACCACCTACAACTTGTTTGTTGTTACCATCATAAAACATGTGGTCGTATGTTGTTTTCACATCCGGCTCTGTCTGATTAAGTGCAAGTTCAAGCCCTGCTCTTACATCTTTTTCAACTTCTGCTTCAAGAGCAGTCCATTCCTTAGCCGTCAGGATTTTCTTTTTTTGTAAATAGGCTTTAAGGCGTGGTAATGGGTCGCGTTTAATTTCATCCTCACGTGTCTCATTCGGCTTGTAGGATTGATTATCTGCCCCGGAATGCCCGCATAGGCGTGGCACTCTCAACCGCAATAACACAGGAGATGTTCTATTCCTTACCAAGGTGACAGCTTTTTCAATAAGCAATGCTGCTTCTTCGGGGTCAGCTCCATCACCATCGATAACTGTAAGATTTTTGAATGATGCAAGATTTTCAGCTATATTAGATCCGGGTGTTTGATAATTCCCCGGAACGGAAATTCCATAATTATTATCCTCGATAAAAAATATCATCGGGTAATTTTGAGTTGTTGCTATCGTAAGCGCAGCCCAAAAACCATTGGTTGCCGCCGAGGCATCGCCCCCCAAAGCAACAGCACAGGATTCATTCCACTGGCTTTCCTTCATCACCGATGACCTGTAAACGGCTGCTTGCGCCCAGCCTACCGCAGGCGTATATTGTGCGCCTACATCACCGCTTGCAGGAAGTACAGTAACACTTCCACGAGGTGTAAGATTATGTACAACACCAATATCACGCCCACCGTTTCTACTACCCGACTTGGCAAGAGGTCCGGCAAAGCCTTCTTCTATTGTCATCCCAGCAGCCATTACAAACGGACGGGAACGATAATATACAGTTGCTGCGTCGTGTTTTCCACTAAGGTTAATTGCCAGTAGTATCTGGGCTAGTTCATGTCCCCGTGCGGAGAACTGATATAACACCTTGCCCGCAGGAGCCAGCTCTGTTTCTTCGATTATATCCATTAATCTAGATGTAAGCATCATCTTAGCTGCAAAAAGCCAGTCCTTTTTCGTCATCTATTTTTTCCTTCAAGAGTAATGTTCGTTTGGATTGAACGCAAAATTACGAAAAAAGCTCCGTTCACTTCAAATGATGATTGAATAGTAAATCACTATGTGCACAGTTTCCACATGAAAGTTTCAAAACATGAAATTGAAAAAGTCTTTCAAGTGAAGGAGAAATTCAATATTTTGCATCTAAAATTACATCTTTTCCTCAATTGTTCATAAGGAAAATATCCGTGAAACTTTTTAGCCTTATCTTCATCTCACTTTTATGCATGATGAGTTTCACTGCAAAAAGCCAATTTGTAAGTTATAATGCCAGTGAAGGTAAGTCCGCTGCTAAAAAAGTAGCCGATACAACAATCACTTCAGCTCAGTTAATAGGGATTCTTACTCTCGGAGATACAACCTCAGCAATTTCCCTTCCGTTAGATGTTACATTTTTTGATTATACAAATGGAACATCCCAAGGGTGGCTATACTTGTATCGCGGGAAAGTAAAAGGGAAAACGACTGATACCATTATCAGTATTGGAGTTGTAGCTATAGGAACATCGCAATTCAAATTTTTCCAAGCACTTCCTGTAGGTTTAGGACTACCCATTTTCGATACATTCTTTGCAAAAGACTCCGTTATGCCTACTAAATTTACGGATAGCGATGCAATGATGAAAAACATTAGAGCTAATGCAGATTATAAAATGTTTATTGCTAACGAACCAAACAGCAAATCGGCTGTTGTTCCGATACGCTTTAGCCCTTCTTCAATATTTTTTCCTAGTAATACATTGGTTTGGGGACTCACTTTTTTCGATCAAAAGAATCCAAACTCAACCCTTCTTTGTGAAGTAAACGGTAGAACCGGCGAAACAAAATGTCAGTCGTTTACAGGTGTTGAGGAGCAAACACAGGTTTCGTCCTTTACAATAACACCCAACCCTGCTAAAAACCAAGCTACCCTCACTATTCCAAATGAACTTTTTGCTCCCAATGTTTCAGTTGAACTTTTCAATGCATTAGGCACATCCTTGCAGCGTTTTTCTGTTTCAATAAACATCACCGAAAAAATCACCATTCCTTTAGGTGGTTTGGCAGATGGTGTATATTTTGTACGATACACAGCCAACGGTCGAAATTATACTAAATCCCTTGTAATTCAAAACTAAAATTCTATGTAGTTCTAAGTATTTCAACCGAATTTTACATGTAAAAAGTAACATTATGATTTATGAACTAAATAGGCTAACAGAATATAGTGACCAAGAAATATTTACTGAAATCAAAAGAGTAGCATACCTAACAAAGGAGAAACCGTTATCTACATCTACTTTTAAAAAACACGCAAAAGTTGGCATTACGACCGTTCGTAGACGATATGGTTCTTTTAAGGAAGGACTAATTAAAGCAGGTTTAGATCAAAGGTATATCAACAGTCAAAATAGAAGAATTACTAAAGAAGATGTTGTAGAAGATTTAAAGAAAGTTTCACATATTATAGGTAAAACATCTTTTTCTGAAAAAGAATACCAAGAGAACGGAAAATTTAGTAAACATGTATTTCATAGACATTGTGGTTCTTTTAATAAAATAATGTTTGAAATAAATTTCACTGTTCCACTTACAAGTAAAAGGTATACTGATGAAGAGAGATTTGAAAATTTATTAGCTGTTTGGACTTATTATGGTCGTCAACCGTTTCTCAAAGAAATGAATAAAGAACCTTCAACTATTGGCTCAAAAGCTTATACTAATAGATGGAGTTCTTGGGGAAAATCACTAAAGGCTTTCATTGAAGAAGTGAATAAAGATAATGATAGCCAAATTCAAGAAATACTTCAAACAAATGAATTAGAGACTGGTAATATCAAAAGATCTACAAAAGCTGATAGTATTAGAGAAAACAGGTCGATACCCCTTGGATTGCGATGGGATATTTTAACAAGAGATAAGTACTTTTGTGTTAATTGTGGACGAACACCAAAACTACATAATGTTGTTTTAGAAGTTGACCATATTATTCCTTGGAGCAAGGGAGGTAGAACAGTTAGAGACAACCTTCAAACTTTATGTAATCTTTGCAATAGAGGTAAAAGTAACAAAATGTATTAATTAGTTCATTACAATCACAAATATTTATTTAACAACTTCAAATCTTTTTCAAAATTTATTAGTATCATTCTCAGTTAACAAACGTACATCTATGAACTCAGAACTTAAACATCAAGACCCGGAAATCTACAATGTTCTCATTGGAGAATATGAACGTCAACGCGATAAACTTGAACTCATCGCAAGTGAAAACTACACTTCCCTTGCAGTTATGCAAGCACAAGGCTCAATTCTTACCAATAAATACGCAGAAGGCTACCCGGGAAAACGCTATTACGGCGGTTGCGAATGGGTGGACATAGCAGAGAATCTTGCCATTGACCGAGTTAAGAGCTTGTTCGGTGCAGAATATGCAAATGTTCAGCCTCACTCAGGTAGCGGTGCTAATATGGCAGTCTATTTTACGTATATAAAACCCGGAGATACTGTTCTCGGTATGGATTTATCTCACGGAGGACACCTTACTCACGGCTCTCCAGTTAATTTCTCCGGTAAGTTTTACAATTTCATCCCTTATGGAATTGATAAGAATACAGGCAGAATCGACTATAACCGCGTAGAAGAACTCGCAAAAGAGCATAAACCCAAAATGATTACCGTTGGAGCTTCCGCATATTCCCGTGCTATTGATTATGCAGCTTTCCGTCAAATTGCAGATAAAGTGGGTGCATTCCTTTTTGCTGATATTGCACATCCTGCAGGATTGATTGCAAAAGGCAAATTGGACAGTCCGGTTCCCTATTGCGATGTTGTTACCTCGACCACGCACAAGACCTTACGCGGTCCGCGTGGCGGTGTAGTTTTGATGGGCAAGAATGTTGAAAATCCATTCGGACAGGTAGCCCCCAAAAGCGGACGTACAAAAATGATGAGTGAACTTATGGACTCGATGGTAATGCCTGGCATCCAGGGAGGTCCGCTCATGCACGTAATTGCTGCAAAAGCAGTTGCATTCGGTGAATGCTTAACCGATGAGTATGGAGATTACACTTCCCATGTGATTTATAATGCCCAGGCAATGGCGAATGAACTTGTTAGCTTAGGATATGATATTATCAGTGGCGGTACTGATAACCATCTTATGCTGGTAGATTTGCGCAACCGTAACCTTACCGGCAAAAAAGCAGAAGAAGCATTGGACGCATCGGGAATTACTTGTAATAAGAATGCAGTTCCGTTCGATACACAATCACCTCTTATTACATCGGGCATACGTCTCGGTAGTGCCGCTGTAACGTCACGGGGGATGCGTGAGGACGATATGCGCCATATTGCGCGCCTGATTGACCGTGTGTTGAATAACATAGGCGACACAGCTGTGTATGCAGCCGTAAAAGAAGATGTAAAGCATTTCTGCCGTCAATTCCCTATCTACCCTTCCCTTGACCATACATTTACCGAAAGCACCAAGAAAAAAAAAAAAAAAATCGGTTCAGTACTCGACGGTGTAGGTGATTTTGTGGAGAGTGTGGGAGATGAGGTTAAGAGTATTATCGGGAAAGAATGAGGATGGATATAATTAACGAAAAACTTAAGTGTGTCATTCTGAGGGATTCTTAGACCGAAGAATCTCCGTTAGAACGTGAAGCCT
>CALMMI010000487.1 GCA_937868245.1 uncultured Ignavibacteria bacterium
AAAAGAAGTATCCCGGATTTAGAACAACAACAAAAACAAGAAAATTAATTTTACTGAAGCTTCATGGCTCATTAAGATGGAGTTTTATTAAAGAGCATATACCGGATGCCCCTCAATTAGAGAAATTCATACCTGCATGTTTTGAACATTACGAACAGGAGGATCGTGGAGACTCTACATTTAGATGGAAAGGGAAGGAATACTATGAAAGAGCAGATGCACCTTTATTTCTTACAGGAACTAACGATAAGTACTTACAATATCAATACGGAATATTTGTAGAATTGTGGAATCAATACCAAAGAGTATTATCGAAAACTAATATACTAATTTGCATAGGCTATGGATTTGGCGACAATGCAGTCAATGCAAGAATTATCAATTGGATGTGGGAACAAGATAATAGAAAGTTGATCGTAATTGATATTAACGAGTTCGATGAAGCAAGAAAAAACTCTAGGGGTGCAATCCATAGACATTTGTTTGAGTGGAATAACAAGAGAATGACTTGGATTACGAAAAATGCAAAAGATCTAACAGCTGATGAATTGTTAGGTCATATTCTTTAACTATTTTTAAAATTATGACTACATATCCATTTACAGCAATCATTGAGCGTGAGAATGAGGGATTTGTTTCGTTATGTCCTGAATTTGATATAGCCAGCCAAGGTAATACTATTGAAGAAGCTCGTCAAAATTTACTGGAAGCAGTTGAGTTGTTCTTTGAATGTGCTTCTGAGACAGAAATAAAGGAGAGAGCATCAGGAGAAATCTATATAACTCGTATGGAGGCAAAAGTTGCCTAAGTTACGTGTAGTATCCGGAATTGAGTGCTGTGCTTTACTTGTACTACAAGGCTTTGTAGAAGTACGGCGCAAGGGAAGTCATATCATTATGCAAAAGAAAATTAATGATTCCACTATCACAGTCCCTGTTCCCAATCACAGAGAATTGCGTATCGGTACTCTTCAATCTATTATACGTCAATCAGGCTTACCAAAAACACTTTTTGAGGTGCAATAGATTTCTACCTCTAATTACATTTACTCAAAAATGTAATTCACCATTTCGTTGGCAATGTTCCCGAAACTTCGTAATATTGTGAGTATTATTCCAAATCAACACAAAAACTAGTATGACATATTATAACAACGTATTAGAACTTATCGGCAATACCCCGCTTATCAAACTCAACAAAATGGCTGAGGGAATCGAAGCAACCATCCTCCTGAAAATGGAAAGCAGAAACCCCGGCGGATCGGTAAAAGACAGAGTGGGCGTTGCAATGATAGAAGCAGCCGAACGCGACGGACGTCTCAAGCCAGGTGGTTTGATAATTGAACCTACAAGCGGTAATACCGGTATTGGGCTTGCCCTTGCAGCACGATTGAAAGGCTACGGCTGCTTATTCGTAATGACCGACAAAGCCTCGGGAGAGCGGGTAAAATACCTGAAAGCACTCGGAGCAGATGTACTGGTAGTTTCCTCAGCAGCAAAATCAAGTTCACCGGAATACTATTTCAATACAGCGCAACGTTTGGCTTCCGAGCTTCCTAACGCGATAATGCTCAATCAGTATGACTATTATGCCAATCCGCAAGCTCACGAAACAGGTACAGGACCTGAAATTTGGCGCGATACAGAAGGGAAAGTAACCCACTTCATTTCAGGAATCGGGACGGGTGGTACAATCACTGGAACAGCTCGGTTCTTGAAAAAAATGAACCCCTCTATACAAGTAATCGGTGCAGACCCTACCGGTTCTTCCATTAAAACATTCAAAGATACAGGACGCCTTGTGGAAGCCCTGCCCTATTTGGTTGAAGGTGTGGGACAGGAACGCATTCCGGGTAATCTGGATTTGTCGTTAGTTGATGAAGTAATGAACGTTTCCGATAAAGAATCATTCATGACGGCACGCAGGCTGGCACTGGAAGAAAGCATATTCTGCGGCGGCTCCTCGGGAATGAACGTTGCCGCTGCTTTAAAAGTTGCCAAGACGTTACCGAAGGAGGCTGTTGTAGTTGTTATCATTTGCGACACAGGAGAGCGTTACCTCTCTAAACATCATTCCGATGAATGGCTCAAGGAAAAAGACCTATTGGATGTAGATATTTCACTCAAAATGGCAGTTCAAGGGAAATCCGCTTCAAAAAATATTCCCCCGATAGTATCCGTCTCCCCTACACAAACAGTAGAGGAAGCACTTAATTTGATGAGCAGTTATGAATTATCAGAGCTTCCTGTGGTAGAAGCTGATAAGGTTGTAGGGGCTGTTCGCGAGAATAAATTGATGGGAAAAGTTATCGAGAGCCGCGATGCAATGGCAGTTTCAATCTCAGAAATAATGGAAGAACCAATGCCCGTTCTGGATGCCAACGAGAATATTCAATCGGGAATTGCAAAGTTGAAAGAACATCCTGCCGTTGTTGTAAGAGAGTTTGGTCGTCTTATCGGAGTTCTGTCCCGCCATGACGTTTTAGGATATTTGTAAGTTTGTTGATTTATTACAATCTGATACTATTATAATTTCGTACTATAGTTATCACCGGAGAAAAGTCTTGATTCCATTTATACTGTTATCATGGTTAGCAAAAAGCGGTTCGGAGGAGGATTCCGATTTGCTGATGCGAATCGCGGACAGGGACGAACAGGCAATTGAAGTTCTCTATGATCGATACTCGAAGGTTCTGTACAGTATTCTTGTTGCAATATTAAAGAATACGGAAGAAGCTCAGGATTTGCTGCAAGAAATATTTATTCAGATATGGCAGAAAGCACCTTCGTTTGATGTTTCCAGGGGTAATGTCTATTCGTGGATGGTGGCTCTCACGAGAAATCGTGCTATTGATCGCCTGCGTTCAAAGAGTTTTCGTGAACGCAAACAAGAAAATTATGATTACGATATTGATTTAATTGAAGCAAGCTGCTTTCCAACACCGTTGGATGCTGTCTTGGTTACAGAACGAGAAACTTTGGTACGTGATGCTTTCGGACAAATATCGCCAGACCAACAAATTGTTCTTCACTTAGCCTATTTCGAGGGACATTCCCAGTCGGAAATTGCCGACTTATTACAAATACCGCTCGGTACGGTAAAAACACGGACAAGACAAGCGATGATTAAGTTGCACCAATTATTATTAGGAAAGTTATCACGATGACACCGCAACAAGAAGAATTTTTAGACCAATGCTCCGCTTTTATTACCGGAGGATTAGACGAGAAAGAAGCAATACAGTTTGCAGAGTTTCTTGCGAGTACCGATGCTGACCGTCGTCGTGATTTCAGTAAATTAGTTTGGACAGCCGCACACCTCTCATCAATGAATACACAGGTTGAACCTCCAAGTTCGGTTAAGCAATCGTTGATGGAACGTATTAAAGACGAGAAAAATAAAACAGAGAGTAAAAAACCAACAA
>CALMMI010000488.1 GCA_937868245.1 uncultured Ignavibacteria bacterium
GCAATTGCCTGAATAATACTTGTCTTGCCGGAGTTGTTTGCACCTACAAGTACATTCAAATCAGGATTACAACTGAACGTTGGTTCGTTGATATTACTGATTCGCTTGTAGTTTTTTAGAGTAACGTTCTCAATTATCATAATTTCTTGATTTAATGCTTAAACGGTCGCCGTTTTATCATCCCGCCCTTTGTATCTTTGATACTGCTCATCACTACGAATGCCGAGGGGTCAATCTTTTGGATTTCTGAGTTCAACTTACTGATTTCCAAGCGGGTAATTACCGTATAGATAATATCCATATCAGTAGTTTCACCGTGATTGCCGTATCCCCCTCTGCCTTTATACACTGTAACTCCGCGCCCTAACTCATTAATAATCATCAATCGTATCTCTTCACTTAAAATCGAGATTATGGTTATTCCTGTGTATTCCTCAATACCGTCAATCGTAAAATCTATGATTTTTGTTGCAGCTAAATAGGTAATTACCGAATACAATGCTGTTTCAATCGTAAAGAAATATGCCGCAGACGAGAACACGAAAATATTAATAATAATGATAATATCTCCTATCGTTGTCCCCAGCTTTTTACTGAGCGCAATCGCCAGTACTTCCGTACCGTCGAGAACTGCCCCGCCCCGGATTGTCAAGCCCACTCCCGCGCCTAAAAAGAAACCGCCAAAAACAGCTACAAGAAGTTTATCGTGGGTTATTGCGGGAAAATGAACGGTTGCGGTAACAAGAGCCAGACCTCCGATAGCCGCAGCTGTTTTAAGGGCAAACCTTGTACCCATCGTTTTATATCCTATAAATATAAAAGGAAGGTTGATAAGAATGAGTAGAATCGACAGGGAAAAGGAACTTACTTCTGATATTAGAAGGGCTATGCCTGTTGCACCACCATCTAAAAATTTATTAGGCAGGAGAAAACTTTCCAAGCCAATTGCTGCGGCAAAGATACCGAACGTGATGAACAGGATATTCCTAATGAATATTCGTATCACTACAAAAAGCTCTTTGGATGCTTCTTCAAGTTCTTGATCCGAATACCGTTTTGAAACAGGATTTTTTTTATCCGTACTTTGTAAAGATCGAAGAACAATTTTTTTCCAGAGTATATTCATGGTGACATCCCCTTTAGTTTACCTGTAGTTATCAGTTTTGTTAGAACTATACTGATAGTAAATCCCCTCCAGAGGAAGGAAAAGGAAGATGGGTGTAAAACTCCATATCCTTTTATGTCTCTTTTTGAAAAATTCCAACCTTTTTCAACAGGTTAGTTGGAAGGATGTACTGAATATTTATTGTTACTCCTCTTCTTCTTTCTTTGGCATCAATAACGAAGCTGCAATCGAAATGGCAAGTATCCCTACAATTACGCTTAGAGCAACGGCAATAGGAATCTTATATATATCCGATAATACCATCTTTACCCCTATGAACATTAATATAACCGACATCCCAAGATTAAGGTAATGGAATATATTAACAAGTCCCGCAAGGGCAAAGTACAAAGTTCGCAAGCCCAAAATTGCAAAGATATTGGACGTGTAGATGATAAACGGGTTGGATGAAACTGCCAAGACAGCAGGAATGGAATCAACTGCAAACAGTAAATCTGTAGTTTCAATAAGTACCAACACTACAAACAGCGGTGTTGCAAATGTATAGCCCATAAAAAAAAAAAAAAACTTATCTTCAGAATAGTATTTCGAAACGCCTATAAATCTACGAAGCAGTTTCAATACAGGATTTTTTTCAGGTTGAATTTGCTGCTCTTGTTGAATAGCCAGTTTGATACCGGTAAAAAGAAGAAACGCACCAAACACGTAAATAATAAAATGGAACTGCTGGATTAATACTATACCACCCAAAATAAAAGTAGCCCGTAATACCAACGCCCCGATAATCCCCCAAAAAAGAACTTTGTGTTGATATTTAGCAGGAACTTGAAAATAACTGAATATCGTTAGGAACACAAATAGATTATCAACACTTAACGATTCTTCAATCACATATCCTGTGGCAAATTCCAACGCCATTTCCGGCGTTCCCCAATAATAAATGCCACAGCAGAACGCAACAGCCAACCCAACCCAAAACCCAGTCCATTTCAATGCTTCGCGAACTGTAATTTCGTGTGCCTTTTTGTTAAATACAAAAAGATCCAGAATTAACAGAATCGCAACTAACACATGAAAACCAACCCACAACATCGTATTTTGGGACATAAGCTCAATTTTCTATAATTATCAAATCACACTGTACGTAGGTATATATCATTTTGCAGAAGCCATTACTTCTTTTACCTGCCCCTTGGCAATAGTTTCCAGAGTATCTGCAAAATAATCAATTTCCGATAGAGTTGTATATACATTCGGGGTAATACGTACTCCAGAAATTTCTGCATAGGTTATTGGAGTGGTAATTATACGGTGTTTCGACAACAAATAGTCCCCGATCTTACCACTATCCATTCCATCTATACTAAATAACACTAATCCACACCAATTCCTTTCATCATCAATATTTTGTAGGAAGCGAACATTCGGATATTGTTTCATCCGATCAATCCAACGGTGATGGATAAACCGCAATCTGGCTGCCTTACGCTCCAAGCCGATTCCATCGCAAAACGTTACTGCATCGGCAATTGCATTATGCAGCGCTGCGGAATGTGTTCCGATTTCCTCGAATTTACGGATATTGTCCTCTTGGTCAGGATTCGATGCCATGAGTGACCAAATATTTTTTATCTTCTCTTTTTTTACAAACAGCATTCCTGTGCCGATAGGAGCAGACAACCATTTGTGCAATGATGTACCATAATAATCACATTCCAGGTCTTTTTGAGTAAATGGGAATTGTGCAAAAGCATGAGCACCATCCACAATACACTCAATACCCTTTGATTTTGCCATTCTGCATACGTCTCTTACCGGTGTAATCTGTCCGCTGCAAAAAGGTACTTGTGAAATGTGAATTACCTTTGTTTTCGATGTTATTTCTTTTTCAATTGCTTTTACATAGTCTTCGGGATTCATAAGCGGTACAGGATAGATTGCTTTTTTTAGAACAATCCCGTCGCGGCGCACACGCTGTTCCCATGTGGTAATCATTCTTGGGTAGTCTTGGGTTGTAGTAACAACCTCGTCACCGGCTTTTAGGTTCATTCCAAATTGAACATTTTGCAAACTTTCGCTTGCGTTGCGGGTAATAGCAATTTCTTCAGGAGAACATCCGAACATTTTTGCTAATTTTTCACGCACTGTTTCTATATTCGGTTCAAGTTGACTCCATAAATTTCGGGCAGGTGCTCCGTTCGTAAAATCCATATACCGTTTTACTGCATCCATTACCACACGGGGGCTTGGGCTAACCCCGCCGTTATTCAGATTGATAAATGTTCTGTCCATAGCATACGCTGCCTGGATAGTTGACCAGAAATCTTCGTTACTTGCTGTTATGAGGGGTGATTCTGCCACATCAAGCTGACTGACTGCTTCGAATGCACGAGCGAAACCGGAGGTCTGCAAAGCAATAGTACCAACAGAAGTCATCATTGCTTTTTGTAGAAAGTTACGGCGAGAATCTCTCATAAAAATAGCCCAAAAATTTAAAGAATTGGTATTACAACCGCAAATTGAGAAGAAAAGTGCAATCCGCCAAAAACTTTCTCTTTTGTAGGAGATTCTTGACTATTTGAACCTTAAATAAAAAATTCTTTTCATACAAGTGGGTTTCTTTAGTAGTTTCTTTTTACTTTTGTGTTTTACGGTCTGATGTAACGATTATTCAACGTATCTGCCTGACTATTTTACGGAGGTTTTCATGAGTGTTTTTTACCGTTTTCTTTTTGCATTTTCGATACTGCTATCCTGTTCTGATTCGATAGTATTTTCGCAATCGATTTCTCGTCCGTTTCCGTTTACAATCCCTTTGGATGGAATCAGTACCACCGAAATTAATGCACAACAGGCAAAACCCATCAGTAGAATTTCGATAAAAGACGGACATTTCGCAACAGCCGATGGAAAGCGCGCCAGATTTATTGGAGCTTCTTTCTATTATACTGCCTGCTACCCCGATAGTGCCGATGCAATTTCTATAGCAAAACGCTTAGGTTCCCTTGGATTTAATG
>CALMMI010000489.1 GCA_937868245.1 uncultured Ignavibacteria bacterium
ATGAACCTGCACTCCAACCGGAAAAGCGTACAACGGATGCATTTGTATAACGAAGCTCAAATGCAGCACCTGTACATCCGGGGGAATCTTCAAGAGTAATATCCACGCCAAATTTGAAAGTAGCGGTAATAAAATGTGCTCGAGTTGAATCTACATCTGTCCGGACAATCTTAATAGATTGAGCACACAGATTTGCACCCGTAAAAGTGGCGAATAATAGAATTATGTAGAGTAATCGTTTCATTTTTTCTGTTTAGTATTTTCAATTTTTTGTGAATAGGAGGCTCAAAATCCACTGCAAATACTATTATTATGTTATAGTAACTCTAAATGTAAAGTTATCTGCGGTTCATTGAGCAACTATTGTGCCAAGTTGATTGGTGCTGTAACCGCAATGAAGATGAGGCAGAGTACAGAATCCTTCTCGACCTTTAAAATGAAAACCTTAGGAATGTGTACTTACTTATATGGTGTTTTCGTGAATTACTCTGAACTAACGATGCATAATCAGTTCCTTTGAGTAGCACTTACTTTTCAGTTCAACAACACTCCCCTGATAAACTTCTAACCAAAACTATAATGATTAAAGAAGCGGCAACAGAACGTATAAACATATATATTGAAACATGAAGGTAAGAATTAGAGTTTCTCTAAAAATTTTTTAAGCCACTTTAGAATTCAAAAAGACAATGGTTGTAATATGTATATTACAAAAGTAAACTGTACACAGTTTGCCTAATCGGATTAAATTTGGTAATTTTGGCTTTCTTTGCTTTTCTTAAGGAAATACTATGTCGTTATTGGATACTATTGGTGGGGCGCAAGAATTTGCTACCCTTCCTACAGTTGCAACCAAAGTTCTTGCTTTATTAGAGGGTGAAACAGCAGATGTACGAGAGATAACCCAGGTAATTGAAACGGATGTATCCCTTACTCTGAAAATTCTGCAAATGGCAAACTCACCACTATATGCCGTCCGTTCTTCTGTTACTTCTCTAAATCAAGCTGTACTCTCCCTTGGATTAAACCGAATTGCAAATATTGTATTAAGTGTATCAATTTTCAGTAAGTTTATGATGCTGTCGCGTGGGCAGAGTGCTCAATACATGGAAGCATTCTGGCATCATTCATCCAGTACCGGGATGGCTGCTAAATCCTTGGCTACAAAGATAAAACGTACATTTCGTGATGTTGAATTCATCGGTGGACTTCTCCATGATATTGGTAAAATGGCAATGATTCAGTTTGATCCTGAAAGGTATGAACAATCCGTAAAGTTGATTACCGAAACCCATTGCAGTGATTTGGAAGCAGAAATGGAGATATTCGGTGTTGACCATGCAACAACAGGAGAATTGATTGCCCGTCTGTGGAAATTACCCAAAGAACTTCAAACTATAATTGGACATCATCATCATCCGGAAAACCTTACTGATGCCCGGGAGCTTACTGCAGTAGTACGAATTGCTGATATGCTCTGCGAAATGTGGGGTGCTGGTGTAGGAGAAGGTATCGAGGAAGTTAAATTAATGGAAGAGCCTTCGTGGCAAGTATTATGTGATGCCATACCCGACCTGCGAGGTCTCGATATCGAGGTCTTTACATTCGAACTTGAAGATGAATTCAATAGAGCATCTTCATTTCTTAAACTGATTACTAATGATGCTGCCTAATCAATCCCAACTAACCATCCGTAAACACTCTAAAACGAAAGTTACTGTATGTATCCTGAAATCGGAAAGATAGGACCTATACCAATTCACAGTTTTGGTTTA
>CALMMI010000490.1 GCA_937868245.1 uncultured Ignavibacteria bacterium
TAAGGAGCATCTTCCCGATTTAGTTGTTTCGGACATAATGATGCCCGAAAAAGACGGATATGATGTACTGCAAGCACTCAGGATTCACGAGCCTACCGCAACAATTCCATTCCTGTTTCTGTCAGCAAAGGTAGATCAAAGTGATATTCGTAAGGGTATGAATCTTGGTGCCGATGATTATCTTACAAAACCTTTTGAACATGATGAATTACTCTCTGCAGTTCAGATACGATTAGGTAAGCACGAGGAAGTCCGTAAAAATGCCGAGATTGCATTTGCGGCGGATAGAGCCAGATACGAAGCAACATCTGAAATTTTACACAAGGTTCTTCCTGCTTCGATTGCAGAACGTCTCATCGCAGGAGAAAAAAACATAGCCGACTATTTCGAGAGTATTTCCATTCTATTTGCTGATATTGCAGGTTTTACACCAATTTCTGCGCAAATGACTGCCAATAACGTTGTGGCATTGCTCAATTACGTTTTTGGCGAATTCGACCGGATAATGAAAAAACACGGCTGCGAAAAAATAAAAACGATAGGCGACGGATATATGGCGGTAGCCGGAGCCCCTATCCGGTGTGCTGACCATTCCGAGCGAATTGCTGCAGCTGCAGTTGAAATGGTAGCGACAACGTTATTACCGGATGAAATCCGACAATATTTACCAGAAGGAACAAATTTTGGAGTAAAAATCGGAGTACATACAGGCTCTGCAATCGCGGGAGTTTTTGGCGACGAGCGGTTTGTGTACGACGTATATTCTGATGCTGTCAATACTGCTGCACGGATGGAATCACACGGCGAGGTTGGTAAAGTTCATATAACCGAAGACTTTAAGGAGTCACTCTCAGGTTCATCGTTCAGATTTACTCCCCGCGGTGAAATGAACATCAAAGGCAAAGGTGCGATGAAAACATATTTCTTAGAAAAATCAATCTAATCTTATGGAAAATCCTACTACGGGAATTGATTCCATCAACGAGATGCAACCTACCGAAAGAGCTGCAATTCTTATTAATCAGGCAACCGTTCTCGGGAAACGGGGAGAGTATGATGCTGCACTCCCGATTATTGAAAGAGCATTAACCTTTGCTACAATTGCCCAAAACACATCACAAATCGCCCACAGTTTGAACATTCACGGTATATTTTTTCGAAATAAAGGTAATTACTCCAAGGCTATCGAATATTTTAATAAGTCGTTGTATCACTATGAACAGATTGGCAGCAATTTTGGTATTGCTACTGTATATGGGAATATAGGTGTTACCTACCGTAACATTTCTGATTACTCCAAATCCCTCGAGAATTTTCAGCGAGCTTTGTCGATTGTCGAAAATTTGGACAAAGGAGAAGCATTATGTAGTTTATATGGTAACATAGGCAATGTGTACCGTAATTTAGAGGACTATGAACAGGCTTTGGAATATTATAAACGTTCACTTGAAATAGGAGAAAAAATTGGAGATATAGAAAATTCTGAACGTCAATTAGGGAATCTTGGCAACGTTTACTCCAATTTGAAACAGTATGATTTGGCACTTGAATGTCAATACAAGGCATTGCAACTTTCGCAAGAACTATCAAGCAAATCTGGTGTAATGACCCATTTAGGAAATATCGGGAATACATTTGTAGAGTTAGGTCGCTACTCCGAAGCAATGGATTTGTTTAACCGGGCGATTGCCATTGCTGTTGAAATTGACGATAAAAGTTCTATTGCAGAATGGACTGAATTATGCGGGTTTATCTATTCCCAGCAAGATTATGAAGGATTCAATCAGATAATTGCAGAAGAGTGTTTCCTTAATGCCCTTACTTTTATTCAGGAACTTGGGAACAAATCAAAAGAATTCCATTTGCATAAATCTCTTGCCGACCTCTATAAACAGCAACAGCGGTGGCAGGAATTTGCTCTGCATTATGAAAGATATCATGAGCTTGAGCGCAAAGTTCAAGGACTTGAAGCTCAGAAAGCTGCCGACAGATTTACCCATGAGCGTGAGATTGCCATTACAGCACGTGAACAGGCAATTCTCACCCGTAAGAACGCCGAGCTCCAGGAAGCCAACCTATTCAAGACAAAACTACTTGGTATAGCTGCCCATGATTTGAAAAACCCGCTCAGTAATATTATCGGTGCCGCAAAAGTGGTTCTTTCGGAGCTTCCGGACGACAACGAACACCGCGAATGGATATGGATTATCGAACAGTCGGCAAGCAGAATGTCGTCGCTTATTAATGAACTGCTTGAGTCGTCGGCTGCATCATTGGGTGCAATGGAATTTATTCCTGATATATGTAATCTTGGTGAATTGTTGCACCATACCTGTGAATTGAATACCGGTGCACTGCAACGGAAGAATCAGAAATTTGATTTACAGATTGACGGTGAAATTGTTATTTCCAGTGACCAGCCAAAGTTATTCCAAGTGTTTGATAATATAATAAGTAATGCTATTAAGTATTCACCAAAGGATGGAGTGATTACCATACGGCTGTCAACAGATGCTGGATCTGCCCTGCTATCAGTACAGGATGACGGGCAAGGACTCTCCGCTGAAGATATTAGCAAACTGTTCGGACAGTTTCAGCGGCTTTCCTCTGTGCCGACCGACGGGGAAAGCTCCACAGGACTCGGCTTGCATATTACTAAACATATAGTAGATTTGCACAATGGAAAAATTTGGGCAGAGAGCGACGGCAAGGGTAAAGGGACAACCTTTTACGTGGAATTGCCCGGTGGAATTCTGAATTAAAGTTCTAAGAGAAACTGCTTAATCTTCTAATGAATAGACTTACAAAATATGACGCACAATGAACTTGAAGAACTTCTGATCCGGGCCGACACTGAAAATACTAACGGTCACTATGAAGAAGCCAAAGAACTTGCAAACACTATACTTGAAACTCTTACCACTGCTTCTCGGTTTCACTTCAAAGAAGATTCATCCGTTTTTTTCAAAAAATCCTTTTCCGATAACAAGGAAACGCTTGAAGAAACCGCTTCTCTCTCCGTGCGAACGCTTTTAGCTCTCGCCTTTGCTGAGCGGATGATGGGAAACTATGAAAGCTCGCTTGCCACATTGGAAAAAGCTCTCTCCATTGCTGAAGAATTTGACAATGATGAAAATATCGCCAGAGCCTTACGCAACATTGGGATTGTGCATCAGTTTAACAGTGATTACCGGGCTGCATTGGAGTATCACCATAGATCACTTGCGATATTTAGTAAGCTTGGTATAAAGAAATCAATTGGTCTAAGTCATGGAATTTTAGGCGTAAGCTATTACCACCTTTCTGATTATTCACACGCATTAGAGTATTTTCATAAATCATTAGAAATATTTGAAGAACTCGGTATTAAAGAATTTATTTCCGAAAATCTTTACAATATCGGGAATGTACACTTGAACCTTTCAGATTTCGAGCGTGCATTGGAGTTTTTCCAAAAGGCACTTGAAATCTATGAATTTCTCGGCAAGAAAAACAGCATTGTCATCGCTTTGGAGAGTATCGGGGTTACTTACAAAGAGCTTTCGGATAATACACAGGCTTTGGAATACCTCGGGAAAGCAATGGTACTAAACAAAGAACTTGGCAACACATACGGAATCGGTAGTAATCTCGGCAATATCGGGAATGTACATTTGAACCTTTTGGATTATCATTCTGCATTAGAACATTTTTTGAGCGCACTTGCAATATTTGAGCAACTCGGTAGAAAAAACTCGATTGCCATTTCTCTCGGCAATATCGGAACATTGTATGCAAATCAAGACTTTAACGGATATGATGCCATAGAAGCCGAAGGACATTTACTGAAAGCAATCTCACTTTGTGAAGAGCTGAAAGATAAATTGAATTTATATGCTATTGAAAAAGCATTGGCAGATTTGTACCATATTAACGAACGCTGGAAAGACTCCGACACACATTTTAGAAAATATCATGCTCTTGAAAAAGAGGTGCAATCTGAGGGCGCAAAGAAACAAGCTCATAAACTTGATTATGAACGCAAAGAAGCAGAGCGTGAAAAACATTTGGAGGTAGAACGCGCTCGCTCACAAGCAACAGATGAAATCCTTTCCAATATCCTTCCTGTCAATATCATGGAACGGCTGATAAAAGGAGAGAAGAAAATAGTAGATTCATATAAAAATGTAAGTGTGTTGTTTGCGGATATAGTTGGTTTTACAAAGCTATCGGCTTTGCTCCCTGCCGATGAATTGATTGATGTACTCGATATTGTAT
>CALMMI010000491.1 GCA_937868245.1 uncultured Ignavibacteria bacterium
CCGTTTGTTTAATTCATTCTTCTCACGTTCCAATTGCTCTATTCTGCGGAATGATTGTTCATTTTGTGAAGCAAAAACTTGTAAGGATTCAATTGTATCTTCTAACTTACTTTTGTCATTTTGGAGGAGAAGTGTTTCGGCTGTCAGATTACTTATCTGTCGGTTTTTTTCCTCCAGAGAGTCTATCAGGTCTTTTTGCTGTGCTTCTTGAGCACTTACGGCTTCCATGCGAAATTGATTGCTGTCTATTTGCGCTTGCATCTCTGCCAATCGCTTTGTAAGGGCAGCATACTCTACTTTTTTACCGTCAAACAAATCTTCGATTCCGGCAACTTTTTGAGCAAGTGACGCATTATCTTCCTGAAGTGAATTAATCAATTCACCCGATAATTTTACAACTTCCCAAAAATTCTGTATGGATTTTTCAATTTCTTTGCTTGGTTTCGTATTTTGCGGCATAAATGACTCGTACATTTTCGGTTAAACTATTACAAATTAAGATAGACACCAAAAACATTTAGTGTAAAACTTATTCAAAAATAACTTTTCTAAGGGAATCTAAAGGTGGTATTTTTCAAGGTGAAGCGAAAAAATCTTTGAGATGAACTTTACATGGGTATAAAATCGTTCAGGCTCATTATAATTTAATCATTTCAGCACTTTGAAGCTCGGGGAGGGCAGCTCCAACATTTGGCGGGTAGAGATGTGCGGATTTAACACAATACTCACGTTCACTCTGGCTAAGGTTTGTGGTCATCATCCTAAAAGGATTTAAACGCTGCGTTGGCACCGACAACTTGGTACTTAACGATGAGAGCATAGAACCTGTTAGTCCGGGTCCAAACAAAAACGCAGAATCGGCAAAAGGAATATACGACGCTAACAGTTTTTCAATTTCCTTTTCAAAAGCAAAGCCAACTTCTTCTTTAGTGTTAAAGGGTACTAATCCGTAATATGCTAAAGATCCTTTTTTGAGGACACTTACGTCGGCGAATCTATCATGAACGCCAAAAACAATCACAGTATTATCTATCTGTTCGGGGTAATTATAAAGTAGAGCGGCATGAGAGGAAAATTGGGATACCACCATTCGTTCACAAGGCAAACCTAAGATTTCAGAAAGAACGTAACCAACATGCACTTGATGTTGATCTATCATCATTGCAATCATCATCTCCTTTCCATCTAATTTAGGCAGTAAAGGCAGAACTATAGAGCGGTAATCCTCCAACGAATGCTGGGGGTAAGCCTGGCGTATCTCAAGACCAAGTAATTGCTTAACTTCTTCAATATTTCCCGTTTTAACCGCAGGAAATTGATGGACAAAAATGTTTTCGTCGGGAAAGCATAGGCGTAATTTTTCGAATCTACCTTTTATATCTGGTAATATTGCCTGCAAGCCATGTTTAAGTTCTGTAATATCTCCATCCATCCCAATTCGTTCAGGAATAGAATTGATATACATAAGCTCCAGTCCCTTTAGTGTTGGTTCAAACGCTGTTATGTACGTTCTGTCATTCCCGATATGAATGGTAAGTGTCGATTGCATGGGTTAAACAATGATTAAAAGGGAATGATATACTCTTTATACTATTTCTTCTTTTCAAAAACAATAAACGGTTCTAACTTCTCAAACTTTTTATTTCCTATCCCTTTTACATTCATTAAATCTTGCAAGCATGTAAACGGTTGTGTTTTTCGATATTCAATTATTCGTTCTGCCATTACTTCGCCGATTCCCGGTAATCGAATTAATTCCGCTTTTAAAGCATTAGCTATATTTACTTTTTGTTCAGGTTCTTTCTTTCCGGCTGTATCCCTGTTCAAGTGTCTTTTTTCAGTTGCTTTTGTAGCATCGGGAGTAACTAATTTTTCAAGTTTTGGACTTTCAACTCCAATGGAACTTTGTTCCTCTGCATCGGCAATACTGTCTAAAACTGTATATATTTTCTCGGCTAATACAGGATTATATTGCGAAGGATGCGTTTCAATAAACGGGTTGTACCGAACTGCCACTCCCACAACAAGTCCGCAAAGTATAATTAAAACAGCAACAGCCTCGTTTTTCGTTACACTGAAAAATTCTAACAGCTGTTTGGGAAAAAGAGACTTTGCCATAGCATAACTTCAATGTGAAATAATCAACTACGAAAAAGCTTCCTTCACTCTGTCGAAGAAATCCTTGCCTTTTTTATTAAGCGAATTCGTGTTGAAATTTTCACCTTCGGACAAATCTTTTATCAGTGCCTTTTCTTTGGACGACAAAGAGGTTGGAACGTGAATATTGATTCTCACAATTTGGTCACCCCGTCCCTTATCATTTAAATGTTGTATTCCACGGTTACGCAAGCGTATCTCTGTTCCGGGTTGAGTACCCGGTTTGATTTCAATTTCAGCAAAACCGTTTATGGTTTGAACCTCTACTTCAGCTCCTAATGCTGCCTCCGGAAAACTCACTACAAGTTCCGAAATAATGTCATCTTCCTGACGAATAAAATGCTCATGTTCCAATTCTTCCAATATCACATTTGCATCACCCGCAGGTCCTCCCCGGCGTCCCGCATTCCCTTTTCCACGCAGCGGAATAAAATTTCCTGTGCTGACCCCTGAAGGGATAGTAAGTTCTTCTATCGATTTACCTTTTACACGACCTTCCCCGCCACAGCTTACACACGGTTCTTTGATTATCTGCCCTGTACCTCCGCATGAAGCACACGGAGCTATATTTACAAATTGACCGAATACAGAACGGGAAACCTGACGGATTTCACCTGTTCCGTTACAACTTGTGCATGCACTAACCCCGCTACCGGGTTTTGCACCTTTGCCGCTGCACGGCTCGCATATCACCATACGCTTTAACTCTATTTTCTTTTTTGTGCCGTCTGCAATTTCTTCAAGAGTCAATGGCAATCTAATTCTAATATCGCTACCGGGCTCACCCATTGACGGGTTTCTGCGTTGTTGCCCTCCGCCAAAGAATTGCTCAAATATACCCCCACCGCCACCGAACATATCCCCGAAAGCACTAAAAATATCGTTTACATTCGAATATTGATGAAAATCCTGTCCGCCGCGTATCCCTTGATGTCCGAATTGGTCATAGCGGGAACGCTTGTTTGCATCGCTCAACACTTCGTATGCTTCAGTTGCTTCTTTAAATTTTTCTTCCGATTCTTTATTATCCGGGTTGCGGTCGGGATGGTGTTGCATTGCAAGTTTGCGATATGCACTCTTTACTTCATCGTTTGATGCTGTCTTACTAACACCCAATATCTCATAATAATCTTGTTTGCTCATATAATTCTACTGTAAATTGTTAGTGATTTAATTATTCAGGCTGCCCGGCAGAGGTTATTACTTTTGAATGTCGCAATACCTTTTCACGGAACAGATAACCACGCTGCACTTCCTGAATGATATGCCATTCGGGTGTTTCCGACGGCAGGTGAGCCAACGCTTCATGGTAA
>CALMMI010000492.1 GCA_937868245.1 uncultured Ignavibacteria bacterium
TCACACCCATGTGTCATGTTTATTCCAGAGGGACTTAATGTTATCTGCATGGATAATTTTATCACAGGTTCTCCTGATAATATTGCACATTTAATCGGTCATCCACGATTTGAATTTATCCAGCACGATGTTACAAACTATACGTATGTAGCCGGAGAAGTGAATTATATTCTTCATTTCGCCTCACCTGCCTCGCCAATTGACTACCTTAAATTTCCGATTCACACGCTTAAAGTTGGTTCGTTGGGTACACACAAAGCGTTGGGACTTGCCAAGGCAAAGGGTGCTAAGTTCTTGATTGCAAGTACAAGTGAAGTGTATGGAGATCCTCTTATTCACCCGCAACCGGAAGACTATTGGGGGAACGTTAACCCTGTCGGATGGCGCGGTGTTTACGACGAAGCAAAGCGATTTGCCGAGGCAATGACAATGGCATATCACCGTTATCATGGTGTTGATACACGTATTATCCGTATTTTCAATACCTACGGTCCACGTATGCGAATTGAGGATGGGCGTGCTATTCCTGCATTTATGGGGCAGGCATTACGCAATCAGCCTGTTCCAGTGTTTGGAGATGGTAGCCAAACGCGCTCCGTATGTTATGTGGATGATTTGGTAGAAGGAATCTACCGCCTATTGATGTCGAATGAAAACGAGCCTGTGAACATAGGTAATCCTGATGAAATCACAATGCTCGATTTGGCAAAGGAAATTATCGAAATAACCGGCTCGAAAAGCGAAATAGTATTCAAAGATTTACCTGCCGACGACCCAAAAGTCCGCCAACCTGATATCACCCGCGCTAAAGAAATTTTAGGATGGGAGCCAAAAGTGCAGCGTCGTGAAGGGCTTTTGAAAACACTTGAGTATTTTCGTTCGAAGATAGGAGGGTAGGGTACTTTTTAGTTTTTAGGGATTAAATATTCTGGTCAAGATGGTTGTTTGCAGCCGTGCATTATGTTGTTATATTTCCGTCATGCCCGTTGCTGCATCCCATATTCTTCTATACGCCTGTTTGGAATGGCAGTTGTAGCAACAGCCATCTTGAAATTTTATTGTATTCAACGTGCAATACTTGTTTGTTGAAATGAAATACACGCCAATATTTCTACTTAGCTTAGTACTTTTAGCCTGTACTCAACAGACTGACAACACTCTTGCACTACAAAAACGAATTGACAGTTTAGAAAAAAAACTAAATGAAGTGTATAAACCAGGGTTTGGTGAGTGTATGAGCAACATACAAGCACATCATTCCAAACTTTGGTTCGCCGGACAAAATCAAAACTGGAAACTTGCTGACTTTGAAATTCACGAAATACTTGAAGCTGTAGAAGATATTCAGAAATATCAAACTGAAAGGAAAGAAAGTAAATCAATAGGAATGCTTCTGCCTGCAATAGACAGTGTAAATAATGCAATTCAGCAGAAAAATACTGCCCTGTTCAAAAACAGCTATACTCTTCTGACGAATACATGCAACAGTTGCCATCAAGCCGTAGAGTTTGAGTTTAATGTTGTGAAAATTCCTGAAACATCACCATTTAGCAATCAAGATTTTAGATTAAATGAGCCAAAGTAATCTGAAAGAAATTGCCAAGCTGTTTTTAAAACTTGGAATAATTGGCTTCGGCGGACCAGCAGCTCATATATCGATGATGAAGGAAGAGGTTGTTACTAAAAGAAAATGGATGAGTGAGCAACATTTTCTTGATCTTATCGGAGCAACCAATTTAATTCCCGGTCCGAATAGCACAGAAATGGCTATTCACATCGGAAAAGAAAGGGCCGGTTGGAAAGGATTGATAACAGCCGGAGTCTGCTTTATCTTACCGGCAGTCCTTATAACAAGTATTTTTGCCTGGTTCTATAAGCAATTCGGACAATTACCACAATTTGACTCGTTTGTATATGGAATAAAACCTGCCATTATTGCAATCATTCTTGCCGCAATTTTTCCTCTTGCAAAAAAATCAATAAAATCTATAGAATTAGGAGTAATCGGACTGATCGTTTTATCACTTTCATTACTTGGTTTCAATGAAATATATATCATGTTTGGTGCAGGTTTACTTGCATTAGTATTGAATGTAATAAGTAATAAAAACAGTTCAACTGCTAACAGTGTATTCCCATTTACATTACTTCAACTTGCTAATCCTACATTGAATCCTTCTGTCAATTTGAATTTATTCCTTGCATTTTTAAAAATAGGTGCGATTCTTTATGGAAGCGGATATGTGTTATTTGCATTTCTTGATGCCGAATTAGTTGCAAAAGGGTTATTATCAAGAAATCAATTGATAGATGCAATCGCAGTAGGGCAATTTACCCCGGGTCCTGTTTTTTCATCGGTAACGTTTATTGGTTATCAAATTAATGGTTTTACGGGAGCAATTGTTTCCACAATAGGAATATTTTTACCTTCGTTTGTATTTGTAGCACTGCTAAATCCAATCGTGAAGAAAATGAGAAACTCAAAAACCATTTCTACATTTTTGGATGCTGTTAATGTTGCTTCCATTGCAATTATTATAACTGTTTGTTTCCAAATGGGTAAGGATACAATTACAAACTGGCGTACAGTGGTAATTGCATTCCTAAGTATATGTACAGTGTTTGGATTCAGGAAAGTAAACAGTTCGTTGGTTGTGCTAGGCGGTTCTTTAATAGGGTATCTTTTGAAACTTATATAAATGTAAATACTAAAAAATAGGATATGCAAAAAAAATGGTAACCAAACTGCGGGATTGTAATTGCGAAAATATATTGCCAATATTATTGCTGAGTGTGAGTTAAAAATACAATGGAAATTGTACTATGTACTTTTATGTTTGGCTGTTTAAAATAAATTCTGCAAATTTGTTCAACCAAACTAACAGTAGTATTTTCCCTTTAATTTTCACACATTTACCGAAAGTATATCATGAAAGCCATTCTTTTAATTGTGATTTGTTTTACAGCAGTATTCACTCTTTCCTGCCATTCTACAGCCGACCCTGACTCTACAGCAAATAAAGCATTTACTTTTACAGGTAAAATTGATAATCCGAATAATATTACAATTCCTGATGATGCCCGCATGGTG
>CALMMI010000493.1 GCA_937868245.1 uncultured Ignavibacteria bacterium
CTGAAGTAATAACTCCGATAAACAGATTTAAGAATATCATCGCACCTATAATAATAAAACTTACAAAATAGAGAGCAACTCCTGTTTGGCTTATTCCGCTTGTATTCCTGATTTCAGATGTCATGATAGTAGTCCAATCGTCACCTGTAACAACCTGAAATAATGTAAGCATGGAAGTTGACAAATCACCGAATTTTTCAGGATTATGCACCCCAAACAAATCCGTACCAATGATAGCATACGAGTAGAAATGCAAAAGGAGAAGTAATGTAACGTATCCCATCGAAGGTAAGCTCTTGAGCAGTGCACTAACGAGTAACTTAAGGCGAGGTAATTCATCTATCAAAAGTAACACCCTGAGTATCCGGGCTGTTCGCAACACAACAAAAAAAGTAGCATGGAGCGGGAGGATGCAAATTGCTATGATAGCAAAGTCGAAAACATGCCACGGGTCAAGAAAGAATCTGTACCATAGCTTCTTTCCATCTTCATTTCGTTTCGACTCAGCAAATATCCTGAGTGATATTTCGACCACGAAAAAAAGCAGAAAGATTCTATCGAGCAGAGTAAACAATTCCTGGTGGGCTTGGTGCAATTGACGGTTCGTTTCGAGTCCGATTAACACAGCTGATGCAATGATAACAGCAATAACAGTATCATGAAACACCTTGGAATGGGTGAGGCGGACAAGAAATGGCTGCTGTTGGGGTGTGTTGATCATAGAAATAATAGTACATGAAATGGCTGCATCCTATCTTCCCCCTTGCGAAATAAGTATGGATTTTGCATCACGATACGCTCCGGCTTCCATCACAAGGAAATACAACCCGTCAGGAACATCAGTCACTGAAAAGGTAGTTTGATATACACCCGGTTTGTGAGTAATATCCATGATTGTTTTTACAGATTGTCCGAGTGTGTTCATCAAACTTATTTTTACGGGCACTTCCTCAATCGTAGCATATTCTACAGTTGTTGTTGTTGAAGCAGGGTTAGGGAAATAGCTTCGAAGAGCTGATGTGAACAGCTGAACATTCAACGTCCTTATTTCGCATCCAAATGCAAGAAGCCTTAGTGTATCTGCACCGGATGAAGTAGGTGTTATGCATCTGTCACCTGTTGTTACATTCGTCAGTTTTACTGTGGGGGTGAGTGTAGAGCCAACTACTGTAGAATACCGTAGCGTTGCAATCGGATTCTTTAAATTTACCCCGCAATTAAAAAGCTTGATAATAGTTTTATCTGCAAATTTTGTAACGATTGATTCACATTGCAAGGCATTAACAGTGTCAAAAACTACTGATGTTTGTTCATGTTGAACTGTAAGGGTAATTTCTTTATTGGAAGTCTGATTTAATACATCCAAACTATCCACCGAAATATCAACAAACCGTTCCACACCTATTTTTTCAGTATTGGTAACGGATGAAGATAAGGTAACTTTAAGAGGAATTGCCTCTACGATAATTCGAGAACTGACAGAATCCTTCTTTCCGCATTGGTCTGTCCAAAATAATTTGGTAGAGTATGTGCCGGCACTATCACCCGAGAAGAATATCCCCACACTTGTAGAATCATTTCCGGGGATAATAACGGAAGCAGGAGTAACATTAAATTTCCCGCCACCTCCCGTGATAGCAAGTGTAGCAGTTACTTGATTTTGGTTGTGTATCGTAAGGTATTTAGTAACCGTATCGAACTGGCAAATCGTTATATCCTTAGCGGGAGCAGGGCTTATAAGAGGTTCACCCACCCGAACATTGAGAGTGGTAGTATGAACGTTACCACATTGGTCAATTATTGTAAACACACCTGTATAAACGCTATCGAAGGCACTTCCCGTAAATCGTATCGGGAAAGAGGAAGAGTCCTCGGCAGAAACAGTTGAAGTATCAGTAAGAATACGAAACTCCTTGTTTTTGCTGGTAATCTTAAGTTTTTGAGGAACAGTGGCTGAATTATGAACAGCAATTGTAGTAGAGAGTGAATCTTTTGGACATATAATCAACGTATCTGTTCTTAATCCAAGCGTTATCATATCAGGAGTAAGTACAATGATGTGGACAGAGTCTGAATTGGTACAGCCGTTACTGTCGGTGATTGTAACAAAATATGTAACCGACACAGGTGGTTTAGCTGTTGGATTGGCAATTGTATCACTGTTCAATCCAAGATTTGGAACCCATCTATATTTAATTATAGAATCTTTAACCGTTATAGCAAACTGAGCTGTTGAATCAGGACACATCAGAATATCTTCCCCGGCATCCAATGACGGGACTGGACGCACATTTACATGAACACTCCCTATTCCGATACAGCCGCTTGCATCCGTTACATCTAATCTATAGAGTCCGCTATCGATTGCAGTAATACGTGGAGTTATTGCACCCACGATTGCACTGTCGTTAAGAAACCATTGATATGTTTTGTAGAATTTATCCTCTGCTTCCAGAGTAACCGACCCTCCTCCACAAAACGAAAGTGGTCCATCGGAGATAATTCGTGGAGAAAGCGGCAAAATTCCAACTTGAATTTTAGTTATGACTGCATCCTGACTGCCTGAAATCGCTGAGCCTGATGTGTTAGGGTAATCTGCCGACTGTGTAAATCCTGCAATATATGCCGCTCCTGTAGAATCAACGAAAATGCCGTTCGATCTATCATCCATTGCTCCACCAATAAGGGTGGAGTATGTCATTACGGAGCCGCTTGAGTTAACTTTTGTTATGAAGTTGTCAAAAGATTTCCCGTGATGGACAGAGTCAATGCCGTTACGGGTAGTTGGGAAGTCTAAAGAGGTGGTAAAACCTGTTACATACGCTGCTCCACAAGCATCAATAGCAACACCGGTACAGATGTCGCTCCCTTTGCCTCCAAGAAATGTAGAGTATTCAAATTGACCTCCTCGCGGATTCAATTTTAGAATAAAGCAATCTTCAGCGCCATTATAGGACGTATCAAAAGCTAAAGGAGTAGCAGTTACAGGAAATTTGGGAGACATTGTAATACCGGATACATAAACGCTACCTAAAAAGTCAACTGCAATTCCATAACCACGGTCATCGTTTACATCTCCAATAAGTGTTGAGTATAATAATGAATCTCCGTCAATTGAAAGTTTTGATACGAAACAATCGTAAAAAATACTTTTATTCTCATTCATAATAACAAATGGTGTGGTAGGGAAAGTCTTCTTCGGGGAATTTGTTTCTCCTGTTATGTATGCAGAGCCATTAAAGTCAACTGTGATTCCCCGAACATATTCATCCCCAGCACCACCGATGAGCGTTGAATAGACAATCTTACCCGAATTATCCAACTTGGTAACGAAACAGTCATTCGACCCTCCGCTAAATACTTTTGCAAAAGCATTGGTTGTTACCGGATAATCGTTTATCTGGTTGTATGAATCCGTTGAACCTCCAAAAAATACTTCACCTGCTGAATTTACAGAAATTGAATTACTGAAATCATTTGAGCGACCTCCGATGAGTGCAGAATACAGTAAACCCGAGCCATCCGGCTTCAGTTTGACTACAAAGGCATCGAACCCGACATCAGCATTATGATGCACGGAGCCGTCGGTTGTCGGGAAGTCTTTAGATGAGGTATAACCGGTTACAAAACAAATACCGGATGCGTCCGATGCAATTCCTGTTCCGTGAGAAGCTCCAAAAGTATCACCTCCAAGAAAAGTTGAGTAAACTAAACCCGTACCTGAAGGTCTGTATTTCGACACAAAACAAGATTGAAATTTTAATGTGGTTTTATACGCACCTGGTGTAACAGGGAAGTTCATTGAACTTGTTTCTCCTGTTATGTATGCTGATTTATTCGTATCTACGGTAATTGCAGTGCCGTTATCGGAATCATTTCCACCAACGATGTTTGAAAAAACGGGTGGATCAATTATCAATTCTTGTTTTGTATTATATTTACCAAGTTCAAAACCGATTGAGCCGTCAGGTGAAACCTTATAAGAACACTCTACATTAATTTTCTTACCGTTAATAACCTGATATGCAACGGGAGACCCCATAAACATATCTCCAATTGAAGTACCTATTATTATTGATCCTTCAGGTGCTAAACGTACCGTAACCGCACCTTCGAACACAAGGTGAATATCACTTGGTATGGAGGTTGAATCACAGAGTAAATCATATCGAAACTGATTTTTTGAGGAATAGATATTCATGTCTATTCCTTTGTAAAGTGCTGCTATTCGTACTTCCTCAAATAGTTTTACGTCATGTTTCCATTCAGATGGCTTTTGACCAAAAAGATAATGATATACACCATCTTGTTTTTTCATACCTTTTGATTGAGCTAAAGTGCCGCCTGTAAATCCCATTCGGATAACGTGACCTTGAACTTCATTGTTGATAGAAGATGGCGGAAGTTGGGAAGACGGTGTACTTAATGTAGAGTGCTCAGCTTCTGAAACTGAGGTATTAACATCGAAAACGAAGCCTGTTGGTGTAATCCATGCATTCATATTCGGATAGTGTATTCCAAATTGTGTGGATGCGTTCCATTGTCCCAGGTTTTCAACAAAGGGGGAACCATGCATTTGCTGTTTGAAAGAATACATATCATTCAGCTTTTGTGCTGAACCGATAGAAAAACAAAGCAAAAATATATAAAAAACTATCAGTGTAAATTTGTGAAATTTCATCGAATTTTCGGATAGATAAACAGTGGTTGGATGTATCTTAGAGTACGAAAATACTACGACTTGTGCTTACAGTCAAACAATTCTTCATTAGGGGAGTTGTAGGACTTTAATCGAAAGCCTGTTTCAGACAGATTATAGCATCTATAACGCAGCTTTTTTGAAAAAAAAAGCAGAAGTGAGTACTTCTGCTTTCTGTCTTATAAGTATGAGCCATAAATGCTGATGTCATTAATCAGGCATACCGATTCTTTTACGGAAATGATAGAAATTCATAACAACATCATCAGATTCAGGGGCAATTTTTAGTGCATCTTGATAACATTTAAATGCACGTGTCATTAGATTTTGCTGCTCATAAAAAACTGCCAGCATTAATTTTCCAATCACTGAATTTCCGTTATCGGGTGATTCCTGTTCAATCATTTTTACGGTGTCGGCAACTGCCTCACGTTTATCATCAGGAATAGTGCAGATTGAATATTCTTCACTTTTATCATCCGGGTTAGAGGCATTTCCTACACTCCAGAAATAGCATGAATTTTTTTCGAGTTTTAACGCAGCTACACTCAGATTCATAGAGGTCTTATCCGTTTCTTTCTGGAAGATGGTATTATGCGAAGCGTCTCTAATGGATAACAACGATTGATCAACCCCTGCTTTCTTATGCCAGGAAAATTGAATGTTATCATCAATAATATCTGTGGCAAGGGGCATAATTGGCATCATGTCAACGGAAGTAATCTGCTGCTCGGATGTTGATGCATCTTGCTGGTCAGTAAGGCTAAGTTTTGCGAGTTCTTTTGTTCTGTCGAAAACATTAATGTGCGAGTCATTTGCTCTTTCGACTCCTCCTGTTGTTTTCATGTTGGCTTTGTAATTGTCTTGATTAATCCCCGAATCATCAGAACGGGTTAGTTCACCGGCTACATACCCGGCAAAACGCTTGGTAATTGAGCTGCCTTTGGTAGCTTGTTTAAGTATGTCGGTTGAAGGGTAGAGACCCGCTTTGTTAATTTCCACAGCTTTCCCGGCATTTGTAACAAGGCTCAATAGGGAGTTTTCACCAATTTTTACTGTTTCACCTTCGAACACTTTTGTTCCTGAAGGTAAAGGCAGCCATTCCCCTTTATTTTGCTGTACCAGTACAGTACCTTTAGAGACTAATACTTTGAAGAGTTCCTTGTCAGCTGCAAGTGAAACAGTGAGGTCGCAGCAGAAAATCAATAGTGCGATACCGGAATATATACAGTTCTTTATGGTTTTGTTATTGTTCGTCATTGGATTTCTCCTTGTGTTCTTTGGTTCTAAATATCCAATTTTTTAATATTTCGTGATAGATTTCAATGCCGTCGGCAGTTATTGCGATTGCGCATATTGCAAGGGGCATACTGAATTTGAAGCGAAACTGGTCAAACGAATAAAATTGTATGAATAGTATCGTCAGTGGAATCAAAAGTTGTAGTGCTACTGTGATTGAATCGAACCAATTCTGCCGGTGAACATAAATATAGGAAAACGCCCATATACCAATGTAGGCAAGCAGCACGTTCAAAACAAGCTCCAGCCAATCAGGAAATGAGTTGATATACTCACTTTTCAAAATCATTGAAATAATATTCGCATGAACGACTACACCATACATATCCGGTAATGTTCGCCCGGCAGGGCGTGGGTTTAACGGTGTAAAGAATATATCCTCTAGAGTTAACTGAGAGAGGGACTCACCCATAAACCCAAGTAAGACTATCTTTCCATTCATCACACTCAGATTTGTAGAAGTATCCAAGCATTCGGCAGCATCGAATGTATAAAAGTGCTGGTAATTCCCTCGAAAATTTATGTGCTCTAAGGAATTACCTCTGCCAATGAATCTCGAGGTAGAGATACTATCGTACTTGTTCGCAATAGC